>JAPHQX010000083.1 GCA_026196035.1 Gammaproteobacteria bacterium | reverse complement strand
TGTTGGCTCCACCGATCGATCATCTTGGCCAGCAGTTGGGTATTGCCCAACAGGCTGTTGAAGGGAGTGCGTAAGTCGTGCGAGATGATGGCAAAGAGTTTATCTTTATCTGCATTCAGTTTTGATAGCATCGTATTGGCCTGACGCAGAGCTGTCTCAGCCTGGTGCCGCTGTTCGATTTCATATTCCAGGGCTTCATTCTTTTTTATGATCGCATTTAACTGATTAAGCGCCTGCAGAGAATTATCATTAATAACATTCAGTGAAATACCCTCGGCTATTGCATCACCTAAAGAACTTGCCCGCTCAATCTGAAACCCCATTAAATCATCTTGTATAAAAAAATAGTTCAAACTCATAAATGAAGCAGAAAATAAAACAGATACCACAATTATCAGCAAGCTTATTCTAAAAGATAATTTCATTTTTCTATTGCACCAAATCAGATAGAGAACCTAATTCCATCATGTCAAAATTAATCAGCCATTTCCTTAACTCGAGATAATCTTTTTCTTCAACCTGCGCGAAGCCATTAGGCATTTCTGTCTTTAACCAGTGATAGAGTCCTTCCTTATGTTTTCCTTGCGGATCAAAGTTCAGTAAAGCCTGCCTTACCCTTTCAACAACGTCAGGTGGCAACCTCTGATTGGCCGCTACACCACTGGATGGATAATAGGTTGATTCGTATAAAATCTTTAATTTATTTTCCTTCGCCATTACCCTGGCCATTGTATCCTGCATGCCACAGGCATCTGCCTTTAAGGTTATTACTGCTTCTGCACAGTTCTGATGAGAACCCGTGTATTCGTATGATTTAAGGTTGGTAAGATTAATACTATGCTGCTGTAGAATGATGCGAGGTATCAGGTGCCCCTGAGTTGAATTAATATCTCCAAAAGCAAAACGTTTATTTTTCAAATCACCAACGGTTTTAATTGTGCTCGACTTATTCACTACAATTATTGACTGATAGTTTGCCTTATCATGCAGATTCAGGCCACGAGCAATACTGAATACTCCATATTTCTCATGAGCCTTTATATAGCTCACTGCACCAAGAGCCGCGAAATGCACATTGCCCTGACCCAGTTCATCAATAATTGAGCTCTTTTTAGGCGTAAAACGCAATTCGAATTGATAACCTGTCGATTTTTCTAAATAACTCAAGAAAGGCAAATACTGGCGCGAATCTTCCTGTGGGCTAGAGCGCAAATCAAATCCAAAATAATAAATATCCGATTTTTCTTTTTGACGCTGAGTTTTCAATGCCTTTAATTCTGATTCACTCAGTCGGTCATTTAGATTAACCGTCTGTTTATCCGATTCTGAGTCACAGGAGAGCAATAAACAAGATAGACATATAAAGAATAGAATAGAAATATTTTTTCTGCTGAACGAGCTTGTTATGCAATTCATTCTAAATACCACACTAAATTAGTCTACATATTTATAACAACTCATAACACAATAAAACATATCATGACTCTTATATAACTGCCGATATACAAAGACCACATAATTTAATTTATAACGAATAGCACACTAATAAACCATATATAAATTAATGTATTTAATTAGAAAGCTTGCAACAACAAAAGCTCTTGAATGGCATAAATCTAATGAGCCGTTTACTATAACGAACAACTAAAAAACGGTATGCTGATCAACTCCAGTTTATTCACATACGGAGTTTAACGCCGAGTTATCTATCAGACCTGGTATTTCACATGAAAGGCTTGCTGGGTGTATGGCTTCAGGAGATTCTCCTTAATACCTTTAATTTAATGTATTTTTGAAACTGATATCCAGGCATATCAACGACACAATAGAACTTTAATCTCATACCTGTCAGCATTCACAACAAAAACTATATTAGAGGATTGATCAACAATATTCTTAAAGTCTATCAATGACATTTATCCTAGTAAGATTCCGTAATTAATCGCCTGATTCAATTACTCATCAGAGAGATTATTTTTAAACATCGGATTTAACCGCGACAGTTTCAATCAGGCTAACTCGTTCCTCATCAAGATTGCGATGCAAATTATAGGCCTTGGTCAATATGTCATTACCCACCAGCAGATGCACACCCAGTTCCGGTAGATCGGGTTCACCACTGGGTTCAGTCATTTGCGAAAAAGCCTTCTGCGCGAGATCCGTCTTATCATTCCAGACATCAATATCAAAACCGGCAGATCTTATAACATCACTGAATTGTTCCGGTGGCAGAAGAAAACTCATAGAACTGTCCTGTGCCCAGGGCACTGGAAAATGTACCGGTGTATTTTTATAACCACACACCTCATACAGAACTGCACGCCCGCCTGGTTTGAGCACACGACAAACCTCCTCTAACCAGCTCAGTTTATCTTCGACATTCATGTTCATCTGAATCGACCAGGCACCGTCAAATGCATTATCATCGAACGGCAGATCAAGCGCACTTGCGGCATGAAGCTTTACCCGCTCCTGCATATTAAGTAACCTGGTTAATCTTTCTGCGGCATCAATGTATTCATCGCTCAAATCAATACCGGTCACACAACACCCTGTTTCATGCGACAACCGACGAGTTGAACCACCAACACCACAACCCACGTCAAGAATATGCATATCAGGTGTGAAACTGGCGAGTTTAATCAGCTCTTTAGTAGCGACATCGCCGCGGATATGAAACTCATCCACTGGCTGAAGATCATCAAGTGTGACCCCGGACAAATCCTTACCCATTTCATTAAGCCCACTAATGATCTTGTTATACAAATCATTCGGCGAGTAATAACTGTGAATGTGCTTCATATCTTCAGACCTGATAAGTAAATGTGTTTATAGGCAACATTAACACCAATGACGCTCAGTTCCCACTGATCTCATTAATCCCATTAATCAGCCCAACAGTCGAATTCAGGTTTCTCACTGAACATACTATAGCAGGCCGCAGTTATAGCGATACCAATACTGTAACTTCTGACAACAACATCATACTCACACTAACTCACCGATTTCTTCTGTCCCACACTTGCGAGTTAACGTGGCCTGATCTCTATTGCTTTTATTGCTTTTATCCCTTTCATCAATCCGCGATAAAATCAACACTATTCTTTTCTTTGTTAAAAACAAACTTGCCTGGTCCAAGTTTAGTATTTACTTTATTGAAGCAATCCTTAATAAAAACCACAACACCTGGGAAAACACATTTTTTCACAACCACCTTTCCAGCATCTGATTGTTTAAGTTGTTCGAGGATGACATTTTTGTCTTCTTCCAGCGCTGCTTGCTTTTTGAGTAGTGCATTTTTTACAATAGCCAGGTTGTAGATTACTTTTTTCGTGTCGTCTTTAGGCGTCATTTTGTGATGGTAAGCCGTCTGGTTAACCTTCTCCAGCTTTTCATTTGTTTCTTCCAGTTCCTTATCAATCAACAGTAATGATCGCCTGTCTTCCTGAGAAACACCCATGCGAACAATAGTTTTACGATAGGCATCCGAACCCAGCTCTGATACTTCAAGGTATTTATTTACTATTATTTCTCCACCCACGACCATGCTATGTTTTGTTTTTTCATCGCCGACAATAATTGTGTCATTGGAAGCAACAGTACTATTAATGATACTACCACTAACAATAAGCCTGCCGTTTAAATAGAGTGATGCATTTTCAATAAACGAAACTCTAACATCAGATGGTGAATAAATACGACTCTTCATTCCACGAATGCCACCATTGATCATAATGTCACTACCCGCCCTGACCGTAGCATCTTCTATATTTTTATCGATAACAACTTCTTTTTCGCATTCAAGAATAAAATCCGGTTGAACATGACCTTTTACGTGCACAGGAACGGCACTATGAATATTGCCTGTTTTGAATCCCAGGTCACTATTAATAACCAGCAAATCAACGATTGACAGATTATTTCCAGTAATAATTAAAGCACCATCTAAATCAGCAAACAGACGTCCATTAACATCTTTGTGTAGTCCATCGAGTTTACATTTAATTTCTTTCGGCTTATTAACCTTAAGAGTAACCCCATGAATCGTCATTCCATCAACACCGGGCTTAGGATCTAGTAGATAACCCACACGATCACCTTTGGATACATTCCACGGATAACCTAGCTCATGAAAATCGATATAACCATGAGAGAGTTCAGCACCGACGACATCTTTTTCGCGACTAAGGATCAGGGATGCATCTTTACATGGTACTATTTCACTGCCTTTTGCAACTAACACATGCTCAATACAGGCAAGGGGTTTATCACTGGATACATTAACCGCTCGTTTCAAAGATAAGCGGATAATATCTTCGTCAACACCATGGCTAACATTATTAGCTGAAAGATCATTAATAATATGTTCACAGCTAATGTCCTGGCCATTTGCTGTTTGTGCATATATATCCATGTAGGCTTCCATGCCATCATCGGTTGTTTGCAATAAGCTATTAACCTGGATGGACTGTGACTCCTCCCCTTCGACTGTGACTAAACCCAGAAGGGTCGATACATATTCTTCACCTGTTTCAATCTTGCTGGCTTTAATGCCTTCACCTATCTGCAGAGACCTGGATGCTCCCGGACGGGGACTGATATCTTTACCATTAACCGTCTTGCCCGCTATGCCTGGCGTTGCCTGATGATAAGTTGCAATAATCTCATCCGGCAGAACAACTGCACAGTCCTGCTGCATATAGTATTCAGGAATATTCCAGATAAGCTCATCGTTTTTGCCCGATTCAGCTTGAGTACCCTGTGCAACAATCACCTGTTTAACACAGTTAAGGAGCTTATTACCGGATACATTGGCCGCCTGTTTTAAAGATAGCTGGATAACGTCTTCATTAATTCCGTGGATTACATTATTGGCCGCAAGATCATTAATAATATGTTCACAGTTTATTTCCTGGCCGTTTGACGTATGTGCATAAATATCCATGCAGGCTTGCATACCATCATCAGAGAGTTGCACCAGGCTCTCAAGCTGAATAGATTTCGAATCATCCCCTTTGACTGTGACTAAACCCAGTAGGGTCGATATAAATTCTTCACCGGTTTCAAGCTTGTTTGTTTTAAGTCCATTACCTATGACAGGATGTCTGGTTGCGCCCGGGGTGGGACTGATTTCTTTACCATTAACCGTTCTGCCCGGTATACCTGGAGTGGCTGCCTGGTAACTTGCAATAATGTCATCCGGCAACACAAGCGCACAGCCCTGCTTAATATGCTGCTGCGGAATATTCCAGATAAGCTCATCGTCTTTACCTGTTTCAGGCCGGGTGCCTCGAGCAACAATCACATGTTCAACACAGTTAAGGGACTTACCACTGGATAAGTTAGCCACCGCTTTCAAAGACGACTGAATAATGTCCTCGTCAATACCCTGCGTAATGCCATTAACCGAAAGATCATTAATAATATTTTCAGTCGTAATTTCCTGACCCTGTGCCGTTTGCGCATAAATATCCATGCAGGCTTCCATACCGTCAAAAGAAACCTCTAGCAACTTATCAACCTGCACGGTTTGGTAATAACCCGGCTTGTTAGCAACAAGACCCAGAATGGTTGATATAAATTCTTCACCCGCTGCAAGCTTATTTTTTTTAACGCCCTCACTTATCACCGGTTTCCTGGAAGCGCCAGGTCTGGGACTGATGGTCTTACCATAAACATTTTTACCCGCGACACCTTTGGTTGCCTCTTTGTAAGTAGCAATAACCTCATCCGGCAGAACAACCGCACAACCCTGTTGTATAGTTTGTTCAGGGATGTTCCAGACAAACTCGTCATCCTCGCCTGCAACAGCGGCTACACCTTCAGCAATGCACAGTTCTTCATCAGAAGCATCGGCAGATGAAGATGCAAGGATATGTTTAATTTTATCTTTATCTATACCCGTAATAATTTTCTGCTTTCGCAGCTCGGCAATAACCATATCAGTTGAAACAGCATCACCACCATTAACAGGCTGGCTTAATTCAGACAAATAAACAGCCAGCTGATCTTTAGACACACGAAGACTAAAAGAACCATTGACGGGATCACCGGTTTTATTTTTATTTAAATCTTCCTGGTCAGATAGGATCATGGTCGTAAAACATTACTTTTTGTATCAATAATAAGCAGTGAATAATCGGAGACGAACACACTGTTTTG
>JAPHQX010000103.1 GCA_026196035.1 Gammaproteobacteria bacterium | reverse complement strand
AGGCTCTTTAGGCTCTTCTTCAGCCATATCGTCATATGCTACTGAAATCTCATTCAGTTTTTTGGCTGCGTTTTCTCCAGTTGTCATAGACAATTCAATATTTGGCCTGCCCTCAAGCAATGCTTCTAAATAATATTCAACACTGGTTATAATAAATGCAATATCATCCTGAGCCTCACTATCAGGCGCCATGCCCTGCCCAATAAGAACCTTCCTGATATAATTTTCTAGCGCGCCCAGCTGAGTTTCCAGCCTCTGGATGGGCAACATGAACATTGCACCATTTATTTCATCGATACGTTGTATAACATTTTTCAACAAATCTGTCTGACTTGTATCATTAAGATAATTAAGAATTGATTGTCTTGCATCACTGAAGTTCTGCAATGCTTCTCGAATAACTGCCGTTAATACATCATCATATTCAGCTTCTGGCATATCTTCCATATTGCCAACACGATGCCGCGTCCTGCCCGTTCCTTTACCCGCACCTGACTTACTCGCAATAAAATTATTTAACTGTGATTCGACACTTAACAGAACGCCGGCAATTTCCATAATTTCGGTATCAGTCGGTTCAAGTTTGCCCGCTACAATCTCTTCAATCTTTTGTCTCTGAAGATTAACGTTTTCTCTTGGCTCGCCAAGACCAATCATTGATAAAGTATCTGCGATTTTACTCAGTAACTCGGGCAATATTTTCAGCTTATCAAGATCACGAGTTTCACTATGCACAAAAATCTCAAGAACATCTTTTACTTCAAGCAGGTCTTCTCTTATGCCTTGCGAAACAGTCTGCAATAGTTCTTCATTTAATCCGCCGAGACCGGCACGAACTTCATCCAGCTCTGAATCAGATGGCAACAACTGACTGAGCTTATAAATAGACTTTATTTTCGCTACTCTTGGTGTATCGCTTGTAACGCGCCCAATATAATAAAGTAGATTTTTTAACAAATCCCTTGATGATTTTTCTGTAAAAGCATCTTCACCACTAGCAATTAATTCTTTTATGCTTCGATCAATCTGACCAAGCAACATCTTTACACTAACATTTGCGTCAAGGCCGTCATGCATCAACCCATCAACTAACGCAGCGCCACAATTCCATAGACGTCGCAAAGAATGATTGATTGATTTTTTCTCTAATTCTGTAAGGACGGCAAAAATTCGTTTTAGACTTGGCTTTACTTTCTCGCCTTTAATTAAACCAATTAAGCCAATCTGATAATGTGGACGTATTTTTTTTGCTAATCCATCGAGTGCACCAGCTTCAATATCCTTGATATCAATTTCTTCTTCATCACTGGCATCTATATCGGGGAAAAATAGAACATTTTCAGAAAGCAGGCTCTCATTTCGTGCCGCACGCAAATCATTAAGCATCGGCAACAGAACCATAGGCACATCTTTATTACCCGCCTGCAAACTTTCTAAATAATCAGGAAGCTGTAACATGGCGCGCATTAATACATCATACGCATCATCTTTTTTAGTTACTTTTTCATTTAATACCGCACGCGCTAATAGCTCCATTTCTTCTGCCATCTGTGCGGCGCCATAGAGCTCGACCATCTGCAAGGTGCCCTGCACCATATGCAGGTGATCTATGCATTCATTCAGGCTGTCCTTACTAGTCGCATCCTCAATATATGCAGAAAGCAAAACCTGTGCCTCATGCAATATGTGGTCAAGTTCTTTCTTGACCCAGCGAAGCGAATTATATTCGACGGTATCCTCAGTATTCATCTTTAAAATTGCCAATATTACCTGTTACGATTAACCGTTTAATATAACTGTTTCTACCTGATCATTACCTTCAGGAAGTTTGAATCCGGCAACTGACTTACGTAACTCATTTGCAAGCTCCGTTAAATTACCGATCGATGCTGATGTTTCTTCTGTACCTTCAGACGTCTGCAATGTTATTTCCTGGATTACATTCATCGTATTTGATACATCCATCGCTACTGATGCCTGCGAACTTGCTGATTGCGAAATACCCTGGATCAATTTTGCCAGCTCATCGGATACAGTTTCAATTTCAATCAATGCCTCACCCGCATCCTCCGCCATCTTCGCACCACTCACCACGTTAGCGGTACTATCTTCCATTGAGCTTACTGCTTCATTTGTATCAGCCTGGATTGTTTTAACCAGTGCTTCAATCTGTTTAGTTGCATTACCCGCACGTTCTGCAAGTCGCTGAACCTCATCCGCAACCACCGCGAAACCACGACCTGCCTCACCTGCAGTAGATGCCTGAATCGCCGCGTTTAATGCAAGAATATTTGTCTGATCTGCAATTTCTGTAATCAGACCAACGATATCACCGATTTCCTGTGATGACTCACCGAGACGTTTAATACGTTTAGAAGTTTCCTGAATCTGCTCTCGAATAGTATCCATACCTTTAATACTTCTTCGTACAATGCCCGCACCTTTCTGTGCAATCTCCAACGATTTATGAGCAACCTCTACCGATCCTTCCGCATCTTTTGACACCCCATCCATTGAATCCGCCATATCTGTGATTGCCGCACTGGCCGAGGCAATTTCTCTTGCCTGATGTGTACTCGCATCAGTTAATCGCGATGCTGTTGCTAATGTTTTTTCTGCAGCAGATGAAACTTCAACAGCTGTAGTGTTAATGGTTGCTACCAGTGTTCGAAGTGCGTCAATCGCATAGTTTACAGAGTCCGCTATTGCTCCTGTAATTTCTTCCGTCACCGTAGCATGTACGGTTAAATCACCTTCAGCGAGATTCGCCATTTCATCAAGTAATCGCAAAATAGCTCGTTGATTTCGTCGGTTTTGCTCTAGCGCCGCATCCTCACGCTCACCAGAATCTCGAACCATCAGAACACCTGAAATAATAATAACAATTACTGCCACACCGCCCGCACCGAAACCAATGTAGCCAATTAAATCAAGCAGGGCTCCACGTGAAGTAATCTTCTTCTCAAGAGCTTCTTCAGCTCCAAGCAGATTTGCTGCATAACCTTCAATAGTATTTGCCGCGGCTTTTACATCAAATAATTCGGGCGACAATTCCAGAATCGCCTGTACGTGATCACTCACAGAACTAAATAACATCGCGACTTCACGTAATTTGACACGTACCTCATCATCTTTAATCTGATTAATACGTAATTTTTTTGAACCCTTGAGCATGGCTTCTAGCACTGTACCAAATCGTGCCGCATCTCGACCAAACCTGTCTGCTGCTGCTGCCGCACCTTCACCACCAGAAAGCACCCGGTTCATATTATTTTCAATACGCTGGGTTAACATTAACTGACGACTTGCCATAAATATCTGACGATTATCTGCTCTTCTTTCAACCAGCAGATCCACAACCTCTTCTGAGAAAGATAATAACTGTGGAATAAATTCCTGAATAACCAGTACAAATTCACCAATTTCTGAAATTGCACTCTTACCTTCAAGAATATGCATTATATTTTCACTATATGAGCCGGCAAGATCATCACCCTGAGAACCAAACCACGCATCACGCACCTGCCCTAATTCCCTAGCCGCATAGCCAGGCAGCGGTGGTAAGCCCGTTACTGCATGCCCCTGTTTTAGATGGTTAACCAGTGTGTCAAATCTAGTTTTATATTTTTCAAGCTCTGCAAATGCAGTGCTTTTACCAGCTGCTGACTCCAGTGAAAATGTTGCTAACCGCTGTGACAGTAATTTTTGTTCAGACACAATTTCCAGGTATTGCTGTTGGTAGGATTGCTGAATTGCAGCGTAAAATAAACTACCAAGCATGGCTGCAATCGAAAGGAATAAAATAATACCTAATATAAGTATTGGTTTGCTGATTACGCCCAAGGCAAACGGGTTTCGTTTTGCTGCGCTCATTTTATTTTCTTCTCCTAACCATCACATAACAATTTAATAAAAATTGCATCTTTTATTTATAATGAAGCCTGTAGAAATCGCTCATCATCTATCAATGTATGAAAACTGAAAACTGGCCAGTCTCGCTCTTCTCTGTGAAACGCCTGTTTTATATAAGGCTTTAATGTCAAATCTATACTTGGCAATTCGTAAGCTTGCTCTTCAAGTGAAAAGTATTTCAATCCTGATACACCATCCACCACCAGTCCTGTATTTATTCCTTTATGCCTGACCACCAGTACACGACAATTCTTTTTATTTACCAGCTCATCCGAATTAATAAACCCTTTCAGGTCCATTAACGGAAGCAGGCTTCCTCGGACATTTGCAATGCCAATCAGCCATGGCTTCACGCCAGGTATTTTTGTATATTTTGGCAAATCCAGTATTTCAATGACCTCACCCATTCTCGAAACAAGCTCAATATCACCAATATTAAAACCTATTCCGACCCACTCATTAACACTACTATCAAGACTGGGTAATGCTGCAGCACGATCAATACATAGTTTTTCCAGTTCCTGCAATCGTTGAAATGGATCATTCATAAACGTTAACCGGTTTTAACCACCTGCCAGTGCAGCATTAACTCTGTCAATTAAGTCTTTTTCTTTAACAGGCTTAACAATGTAATCTTTTGCACCCTGACGAATACCCCAGACCTTATCTGTTTCCTGATCCTTTGTGGTTACAATGATCACTGGTATAGACGAAGTGGCCTCTATAGTTGATAGCTTTCTCGTTGCCTGAAAACCATTCATGCCAGGCATTACAACATCCATAAGTACCAGGTCAGGTAAAACTTCCTGAGCTTTCTCAATACCTTCTTCACCTGATTCAGCAACACTGACATTGTGACCATTCTTTTCAAGCATAGTCTTGAAAACATGAATCTCAGTTGGTGAATCATCTACGATGAGAATATTTGCCATTTGTTAACTCCGAATCTCAATCAATAACTAAATCTTTATCAGATCGCTTATCTATCAGGTATGCTCTTTTATTGCGCCAAGCAAATCTTCTTTAGTAAACGGTTTTGTTAAATACTGCTCTGAACCCACTATTCGACCTCTGGCACGGTCAAAAATGCTATCTTTGCTTGAAAGCATAATGACAGGTGTATCCTTAAACATACGATTATGCTTAATTAATGCACACGTCTGATAACCGTCTAAGCGCGGCATCATTATGTCAACAAAGATAATGCTGGGTTTGTGTTCTGCAATTTTTGATAACGCTTCAAAGCCATCAACTGCAGTCACTACCTCACAGCCCTCTTTTTTTAATAGATTTTCTGCGGTTCGACGAATAGTTTTACTATCGTCGATTACCATAACCTTCAGGCCAGAAATACCCGCGGAATCTTCTGCCATACCTGTCCCGTTTATCCCCAATCAGATCAATAAAAATAGTAAATACACTCTGGAATGTAGCTCAAGTATTTAACTTACGCAATTAAAACCACCTTTAATCTAGTCAGTTACATGCCAAATATTAAGTAAAATCTTATGTTTCATCTGACAAGACTATGATTAGGCACAAAAACACTAATTTCAGCTATAATGCCACGAAATTCACTCCAGAAACCTGGCAGACAATTAATGGCCACCCATAATATTAAGCTTGGTATCATCATGGACCCTATCGAGTCCATCAATATCAAAAAAGACAGTAGCTTTGCCATGCTACTGGCCGCACAGCGTAAAAACTGGCAAATTTTCTATATCAAACAAAGTGAAATATTCCAGCAGGATAAACATGTATTTGCCAACAGTCAGGCGCTTCAGGTAAAGGATCATCAGCAGAACTGGTTCACTACTGATCAAACACAAGTAATAAACCTGGCAGATCTGGATGTCATCCTGATGAGGAAGGATCCGCCATTCGATATGGAATACATCTACACCACCTATCTCCTGGAACACGTCGAAAAGTCAGGCACTCTGGTCATCAACAAGCCCGCCAGCCTGCGTGATGCAAATGAAAAATTATTTGCTACCCAGTTTCCCCAATGCTGCACCAGCACACTGGTTACCCGTCATCCTGGCAAACTTCGTGACTTTATCAATGAACACAAAGATGTCATTTTAAAGCCACTGGATGGCATGGGCGGTGAATCAATCTTCAGAGTTACCCCCAAAGACCCCAACCTGTCCGTGATCATTGAAACCATGACCCGACATAACAGCAAAACCATCATGGCTCAGAAATACATTCCTGAAATTACTGACGGGGATAAACGCATTCTATTAATCAATGGCGAGGCCGTACCCTATTCCCTGGCTCGCATACCCGCCGAAGGCGAAACTCGTGGCAATCTGGCCGCTGGAGGACAGGGCGTAGGCATGCCCTTAACAGATCGTGAAAAATGGATATGCCAGCAAGTGGGCCCCAGACTTAAAGAAATGGGACTCATTTTTGTTGGTATAGATGTCATCGGCGACTACCTCACTGAAATTAATGTCACTAGCCCAACCTGTATTCGTGAACTTGATAGTCAATTTAATCTCGATATTGGCATGCAACTGATGGATTGCATCGAATCACTGAGGTCATGAAGGCATTATCAGGCCTTATTTTCAGTGGCTTATTAGCCTTATTATCTGGGTGTGAACCATCACCAGATGAATTTCAGCACACTATTTTAAATTTCGGCACACTGATCACAGTTACACTTTATGATGTCGATGAAGAAACAGCGATAAGAGCTTTCAACGACCTGGATAATGACTTTGCATATTTTCATTCCACCTGGAGTCCCTGGGAAGCAGGCTCGCTAAGTCGCATTAATTCACTTATCCCAACTCAAAAAGCATTCAGTGTTGGCCCTTCAGTCTTACCCCTTATTAATGAATCACTGCATCTGGCCATTACAACCGATCATTTATTCAATCCAGCTATCGGCAAACTGATCAACCTGTGGCAATTTCATAAAAGTGACGACCCTGACATCAGGCCACCCGATGCAGATAAAATCAGGGCGCTAGTCAAGAGCAATCCAAAATTGACAGATTTAACAATTAATGGCATTCGAATGCTGAGTAAAAACCCGGATATTCAGCTCAATTTCGGCGCTTTTGCAAAAGGCTATGCGATTGATCTCAGCATCCAGCACTTAAAAAATCTTGGCATTAAAAACGCAATTATTAACACGGGTGGTGATTTAAAAGCGATTGGCAAGCACGGAGATCGACACTGGCGCATTGCTATTCAACATCCACGGCAACAGGATATCATTGCCACAATAGAGACTCGCGGTGAAGAGAGTATATTTACATCTGGTGACTATGAACGTTACTACATGTATAAAGGGAAACGCTATCATCATATCCTCGATCCACGTACCGGTTACCCTGCTGACCAGTCTCAATCAGTTACAGTAATTCATAATAATTCTGGCTTTGCGGATGCAGCAGCTACTGCACTATTTATTGCGGGTCCTGAAAAATGGTGGGAACTTGCAAAAAAACTAGGCCTCACACAGGTTATGTTAATCGACAAACAGGGCAACATTCATCTGACGCCTAAAATGAAAAATCGACTTCTATTAAAAAATCCACAAGAAACTACACTAATTGTCAGCCCCGCTCTATAATTCAACTATGGCGACACCCTCTGCACCACCACCGATTACCGCAAAAGACAGATTAGGTATGACTCTGTTTTTCGCCATCATTTCCCATGGTATTCTTATTCTTGGCATTACCTTCATTTCAGAACCCTCAGCGAAACAAAAAATTCCACCATCTTTAAGTGTTATTCTGGTTAACACGACAAGCTCAACCACGCCAGAAAAAGCAGATTACCTTGCACAGGTTTCACAGGATGGCGGCGGCAATAGTGAAAAAAAAGTACGGCCTACAGATCTTTTTTCTGCACATACCTTATCTCAGCAACCTGGTATTGCCGCTGAACAACAGGCTATTGCCATGCAGCCACAGAAAAAGAAAACAAAAAAAGATGCGGTTATCACACAGAATAAATCAAGCCTGAAAACATATACCAACAAAAAAACAAGCAAAGAAAACACTCAAAACCAAATCAGTGAGAGACATCAGAAACAGACTTTACCTGCCAGACTGGTTGAAGAACTTAGCCTGACTTACCAGGAATATTCACACAAGCCTAAAGAAAAATTTATAAATTCACGCACTAAAGAATATATTGCTGCAAGCTATATGCATCAATGGGTTGATAAGGTTGAGCGTCTCGGCAATGCTGATTACCCTGATGAAGCTATCAGAAACAAACTTAGCGGCACATTAATTCTTGATGTCGTTATTAATGCTGATGGCAGTCTACGTAATATCGAGCTTCGCCAGTCCTCCGGACATCAAGTTTTAGATGATGCCGCTAAACGAATTGTAAAAATGTCTTCGCCTTTTTCAGCGTTTCCTAAAAAACTGGAAGCACAGGCTGATGTTATTCATATTACCCGCAGCTGGGAGTTCCATAGCACTAATGAACTTAAAACCTTTTAATGGATAATACGAAGCTTAATAATCATTTTTTAATTGCTATGCCGTCCCTTGATGATAGCAACTTCAGCCAGTCGGTCACTTACATTTGCGAACACGATGAAAATGGCACACTCGGAATTACAATCAACAAAATATCTGACATCACTCTTGGTGAAATATTCGAGCAACTGGAGATAAAAGATGCCGATCCACAGGCGGCGGCACAAAAAGTCTTTATTGGCGGCCCGGTTCATCAGGATAGAGGCTTTATATTACACTCGCCCACGGGACACTGGGACTCGAGTTTAAAAATCACCGAAGAGATATCTTTAACCACATCAAAAGATATTATCATTGCAATAGCCCACAATCAGGGGCCGGAAGATACATTTATTGCTCTGGGCTACGCTGGCTGGGGACCCGGTCAGCTGGAAGATGAATTATCCATCAATGCCTGGTTAAGCTGCCAGGCAAGTAAGGACATCGTATTCAACACACCGGTAGAAAATCGCTGGCAACAGGCCGCACAACTTCTGGGTGTCGACCTGCAACTTCTCAGTCATGATGCAGGTCATGCCTGATATATGAACATAACGACGGTACTTGGCTTTGACTATGGTGAGCAACGCATTGGCATAGCGACAGGACAAACCATCACTGGAAATGCCTCACCTCTTGATACAGTCACTGCAATTAATCACAAGCCTGACTGGCAAAAAATCGAAAAAATCATCATGGAATGGCAACCGGATCTACTCATTGTTGGCATCCCCTATTATCTTGATGGCAGCCCTAGCGAGATGACAAAAAAAGCCGAACGCTTTAGTCGACAACTGGAAGGTCGCTTTCAAATTCCGACCACAACCATCAATGAAACCCTCAGCTCATTCGAAGCAGAACAGGAATTACAAAAAAAAGTAAAAATAACTCAGCACAACAAGCAGGAGATTGATAAAATGTCTGCCGCAATCATTGTACAAAGTTGGCTGGAGCAAAATTCATGACCCATGTAGCCAAGCCAGATCAGCTACTGGAAAAACTGGCAACAGATCTTGAAAATCTGCTTGAACATCGAGGTATTGATGACCCACTAATGGTCGGCATCCATACAGGTGGTGCATGGCTTGCTGAGCGATTACACAAATTACTCAAAATCAAACAGCCTCTGGCGACACTCGACATCAGCTTTTATCGTGATGACTTCTCCCGAATTGGCATGAACCCTCAGGTGAAATCATCTCAACTCCCTCCACAGATAGAAAATTGCCACATTGTACTGATCGATGATGTTTTACAATCCGGGCGCACTATCCGAGCCGCCATGAATGAACTCTTTGATTATGGCCGCCCGGCATCTATAACCCTCGCCTGCCTGATTGAACGCAGCGGACGCGAACTTCCGATACAAGCTGATGTTGTAGGCCAGGATCTTGAATTAAACGACCTTGAACAAATTAAATTGACCGGCCCGGAACCTCTGGCATGGGAAATTAAGCGCATGGACAGGACGTCATAATGGTCAATAAATCCACTCGTAAAACAGACAATATCATCGGACAGGATTTATGGAATATTCAGCTGGATAATAATGGCAATTTGAAACATCTGCTGACAATCGAAGGCCTGAGCACAGACATTCTAACCCATATTCTGGATATTGCAGAAACCTTTGCCGGTGTTAATGAATCAGTTAAAAAAGTACCTCTACTCAGAGGTAAAACCATTGTTAACCTGTTTTTTGAGCCCAGCACAAGAACACGTACTACCTTTGAACTGGCTGCCAAACGACTGTCCGCCGATGTACTGAACATCAATATCAGCACCTCAGCCACCAGCAAGGGTGAATCACTACTGGATACTCTACGAAATCTGGAAGCCATGCAATGCGACATGTTTATTGTTCGCCACGCTGACTCTGGCACGGCACACTTCATAGCCAATCATGTAGCACCTCATATCAGCGTATTAAATGCGGGAGACGGACGCCATGCCCATCCCACTCAGGCCATGCTGGATATGTTTACCATACGCCGCAACAAAGGTGCCGACTTTAGCAAATTACGTGTCGCCATTGTCGGCGACCTGCTTCACTCACGAGTCGCACGCTCACAGATTCATGCACTGAATATTCTTAATACAGGTGAAGTCAGAGTCGTAGCACCGAAAACGCTACTTCCCAAAGATATTGCGCAAATGGGTGTTAGTGTTTTTCACGACCTTGAAAATGGCATCAAAGATACTGACGTTATTATCATGTTACGCCTGCAAAAAGAACGCATGGAAGGCGCTCTACTACCCAGTGAACAGGAATATTTCCAGCTTTACGGCCTGACAGAAGAACGACTCAAATGTGCAAAACCCGATGCTATCGTTATGCATCCGGGCCCCATCAATCGTGGTGTTGAAATTGATTCCACTGTCGCT
>JAPHQX010000093.1 GCA_026196035.1 Gammaproteobacteria bacterium | reverse complement strand
TTTATCCCAACATGTATGAGTTGTGTGCTGGTGTTGCCAGTATTACCCCGTTAATATAGGTATTATTAAGCTTATAAATTATACTGATTCTTTACCTTCGAACGCCGTTGCATATAATAATTAATCAGTCCGTTGGTCGAACTGTCATGCTTATCAATAGTTGCAGTGTCGTTTAATTCATGCAGGATGTTTTTTGCCAGTTGCTTGCCCAGTTCTACACCCCACTGGTCGAATGAATTGATATTCCATATCACACCCTGAACAAATATTTTATGCTCATACAGTGCAATAATGGATCCCAGTGTTTTTGCATTGAGAGTATCAAACAGTAGAGTGCTGGTTGGCCGGTTGCCAGGAAACACTTTGTAAGGCAGCAAGTGTTTAATTTGTATGTCATCAAGTCCTTCGGCCATTAATTCAGCGGTAACTTCTGTTTCTGTCTTACCACGCATCAAGGCTTCTGTCTGCGCAAATACATTCGACATTAATGCACGATGATGTCTGGCGATGCAGCGATAACTATAAACCGGGGCAAGAATATCGGCAGGCACCAGTTTTGTTCCTTGATGCAGTAACTGAAAAAATGCGTGTTGAGCGGCGATACCGATTTCACCAAAAATAACCGGGCCTGTGGTGTAATCCGTAGACTCACCCTGTCGATCTACATATTTACCATTGCTTTCCATATCGGCCTGTTGCAGATATCCGGGAAAGTGATTCAGGTGCTGATCATAGGGCAGCACTGCCATAGTCTGGGCATCAAAGAAATTGTTATACCAGATACCGAGTAACGCCATTATCACGGGTATGTTTTTATCAAATGGTGTATGCCTGAAATGTTGATCGACTTCATAAGCGCCTATCAGTAATTCATCAAACTGTTCAGAACCGATAGCAATCACTATCGACAGACCAATCGCTGACCATAGTGAGTAACGACCTCCCACCCAGTCCCACATTTTAAAAATATTGTGTTCTGTAATTCCAAATTTTTTTGCATGTTCTATGTTAGAGGTCACGGCTGAAAAATGGCGATCTATGTATTCATCACTGCCCAGTTTATTGATATACCACTGGCGCGCAGTTTCTGCGTTGACCATGGTATCCTGTGTAGTGAATGTTTTTGACGAAATAATAAAAAAAGTAGTTTCGGGGTTGAGGTATTCCAGGGTGTCATTGATGTGGTTTTCATCAACATTGGAAACAAAGTGCACATTTAGATCATGCAGTGTATGAGGTCGTAGCGCTTCAGTTACCATTAATGGCCCAAGATGAGAACCACCGATACCGATATTGACCACATCGGTAATAGCCTGGTTAGTGGCACCACGCCATTTTCTTGTTCTGATGTTTTCGGCTAGAGTCTTAACGCGTTCTCGTTCTTTTCTGATTTCAGGCAGGATATCATGACCATCCACCATGACAGGTTTATCGTCCTGGTCTCTTAGAGCTGTATGTAATACAGCACGATGTTCCGTGTTGTTAATTGAAACACCTTTGAACATTTTTTCTATCCAGCCGGATAGATTTGCCTGATCCGCTAACTGCAATAATAAACTTAACGTTTCATCATTAACACGATTTTTTGAATAGTCATATAGTAAATCATTCAGTTTAAGAGAGTATTTTTTAAACCGGTTTTCATCTTTATCGAACATGTCACGCATATGCACATGTTTTATCTCATCATAATGTCTGGACAGCGCTGACCATAATTCTGACTGTGTGAGTCTGGACATTTTCTATTTGACCTCGATTAAGGTATCTGACATTCATTTTTAGATGTCATTATTATGTGTCTGTAAGATTGCCGCATGTGCAGCCGCTAAACGTGCCGAAGGTATTCTAGGGCCAGAACAGGATACATAGGTCAAACCAACGCAATGAAAAAATTTAATTGATTCCGGATGTCCGCCATGTTCACCACAAATACCCATTTTCATATCAGGGCGCGTTTTTCTTCCCCACTCAATAGCCAGTTCCATTAACTTTCCAACACCTTTGACATCAAGTACTTCAAATGGATTATCAACCAGAATCTTTTTTTCGTGATACATGGGTAAGAATTTATTTTCTGCATCCTCGCGTGAGAATGAGAAAGTGGCCTGTGATAAATCATTGGTACCGAAGGAGAAAAAATCTGCTTCCTGCGCTAGAAATTCTGCGCGCATACAGGCACGTACTACTTCCATCATGGTGCCAAATTTAAATTCGACTTTAACACCATATTGTTCCTCCACTTCTGCATGTATGGTATCAACATAGGTCTTAACACGAATTAACTCTTGCGAAGTGCAAACCTGTGGAACCATGATTTCCGGACAAACATGGTCGCCTTCTTTAATGCATTCTGCAGCAGCTTCTAAAATTGCTCTAATTTGCATATTATAAATTTCCGGGAAGGTAATACCTAATCGCACACCACGATGTCCTAACATCGGATTGGTTTCAAATAGTGTCCTTACCATTTTTAAAATAGATTCTTTCTTTTCAATGATTTCATCAACCATATGTGGTTCTGCTAAATAACGTACTCGTTTCTGCTCCTGGCTATCACGATACAGTTGTTCGATGGCATCACTTAAAACATTCATGCCATTAACCGTATTTCTCAATTGTTTTAGTTGTTCTAATTCTTCCATGAGCTGTTGTTCGGAGGGCAGAAATTCATGTATCGGTGGGTCAAGCAAACGAATGGTGACCTGTTTGGGCGCCATGATTTTTAAAATCGCCTTGAAATCACCGCGTTGTATTGGTAGTAATTGATCTAATGCGTTTTGACGTTTTTCCGCTGATTCTGCAATGATCATATCAATGACTACAGGCAAACGGTCTTTGGCATTAAACATACGTTCAGTTCTGCACAGACCAATACCCATGGCACCATATTTCAGCGCCTGTTTGGCATCATGAGGTGTGTCTGCATTAGCCATGACAGAGAGTTTTGCATGTTCATCTGCCCACTGCAGTAAATCATCCATTTCTGAAGTGATCTCTGCCTCAATCATAGGTAACTCGCCTATGTAAACGTCACCAGTGGTACCATCAATAGTAATCAGGTCACCTTCGGAAATCGTATGTTTTCCTATCGATGCGATACGTAGTTTTACATTAACATGAATGCCTTCTGCACCAGCTACACAGGGTTTGCCCATGCCACGTGCAACTACAGCCGCGTGAGATGTTTTACCACCACGTGCTGTTAAAATACCTTGTGAGGCAAAAAAGCCATGAATGTCTTCCGGTTTGGTTTCTTCGCGCAACAGGATGACGCGTTCACCATTTCGTCCCAGTTGTTCTGCACGATCTGCATCGAAAATTGCGTGACCTACCGCAGCACCAGGTGATGCAGGTAAACCGCGTGCAACCGGCACGGCTTTAGTGTGGGGGTCAAGGCGCGGAAATAGTAATTGTTCCAGAAGAACAGGTTGAATACGAAGCAGCGCCTGTTTTTTTGTAATCAGTGCTTCCCGCACCATATCGACAGAAGTGCGCACCAGTGCTGTAGCATTCATTTTTCCATTACGCGTTTGCAGACAATATAGTCGGCCTTTTTCTATGGTGAATTCAAAATCCTGTACTTCTTTATAATGTTCTTCTAGCTTATCCCGTAATTGTTTTAACTGCTTGTACATATCGGGCATTTCATCGAGCATGGCATCAATAGGTTTGGGCGTGCGAATGCCAGCTACCACATCTTCTCCCTGTGCGTTTATCAGGTATTCGCCAAATAATTCATTGGCGCCGGTATCGGGATAACGTGTAAAACCGACACCCGTTGCAGAATCATCACCTAAATTGCCAAAGACCATGGTGACTACATTAACGGCAGTACCATTTGCCATATCTGACGTAATATTAAATTCACGGCGATAATCAACTGCTCGTTTGCCATCCCATGAATTGAATACGGCCTTGATGGCGATTTCCAGCTGTACATAAGGATCTTCCGGAAATGGCATGCCGGTTACGCGCTTGACTACTTCTAGAAAACGTTCGGATACATCTTTTAGGTCTTTTGCGGATAAACCTAAATCTACACTGACACCCTTTTTTTGTTTTATGCTGTCGAATTCAGTATCGAACTCTTCATCTGGAATTCCCAGCGCCACTTTACCAAATAACTGAATAAAGCGACGATAAGCATCATAAACAAAACGTTCATTATCTGTCTGTTCTATGAGTCCGGGCAAGGTATCACTATTGAGGCCCAGATTAAGAATGGTATCCATCATACCGGGCATGGACATGGCTGAACCTGAACGCACAGAAACCAGCAATGGATTGCTACTGCCACCGAAGTTTTTGCCAGTTTTCTTCTCCAGTGATTGCATGTGATTACGTACTTCATCCATGACACCGGCGGGTAAATTCTCCTTGTCTATAAGGTGAGCGAGACAGGTTTCAGTAGTAATGACAAAACCCGGGGGCACATTCAGGCCCATTTGAGTCATTTCACAGAGATTGGCGCCCTTGCCACCGAGCAGCATTTTATTTTTACCATCCCCTTCTTCAAATGCATAGACACTCCTGATGGCTTTTGTCATGGTGGATCCTCTTTAGTGTTTTAGTCGTGAACTTCCTACTTTTTCATGGTGCAATCAAACAGCCCGTAATGGTAAGCGCCTTCAATAACACCGCTCGTATAATATCCTTTCAAACCCTTGAAATCCCCTTTTGCAAAATACACCTTCAATTCAGGGTTTTTAGTCATTGCCTTTTTAACATTTTCTACCAGTTGGTCATCTGCATTCTTCACAAGGACACCGCTAAATCCTGCGGTCAGTGGGAAGATATCATTGCCACTGTCTCCGCAAAAAACAATATCCTCTTTCGTAATGTCGAAGTCTTCAGCAACATACTCTAAGGCAGTCTGTTTTGTCGCACTTGCGGGTAAAAAATCGAGAAGTCCTTTTTCATCCTGTGAGTCAAAACTGTATATGATGACTTCATCAAACTTTCCCTTTATCCGTTCATTAACTTTTTTTAACACCAGATCCTTTTTCTTATGTTGAACATAATAACTCTGCTTAAACTGATTCAGATGCTCAGTTTCCTGCTCACGCATTCCTTCGATTCCGGCCAGTGCATCTCTTATTGCTATGGCATTCCAATCCGGGCTCTCTTTCTTAATATGATCAATCCATCCTTCATCAAACTTCCACTCACCATTCTCGTATTTTCTAATTGAAGTACCAACGTCAGAACACAGAATGTCCGGGTATCTGACGCCATATTCTTTTATCGCATTCTCAGTTAGCGCAAGATTTCGCCCTGTTACATAAATAACAGGTATCTTATGTTCTTCTGTCAGCTTGTTAAATAGATTGATAGCTTCGCTATCGCTCTCCCAGCTGCCATTTGGAAGCAGTGTTCTGTCTAAATCAGTTGCTAGTATTTTCATATCATTTTTATGTTAAGTTGAGCATAGTGTTTTTTTGTTTAGTGATATGACATGATGTTTTCATCACTTGAGTTTTCCTTATGAGTAATACTAAAGCTGTAATTGCGCAAGTCAGCAATTAAGGTGGCTGTGCACTCCTGATGTTTCCAGCTTAGATGCAGTTGGTGCTCATCGGTACCGATGACTGTCAATTTACCGTTAAAAGCAGATGATGTATTGCGTAGCCTGATGAGTTCAAGTTGGTCTCTGACAATAATTTGTTTTAGCCCTTCTTCGATATCGCTGTTTGTAAGGGTAGTACGATTAATTTCTTTATGTCCTCCGGTACCGCCTATGTCGGCCGCTGCATAATCATTCTTACCGGCAAATAGATCCAGATACCAGACTTGTGGTGTACCCGGCATAAACATTTGAATAGCTCTGGCAAGCCGCATCTTCCGCTCGTCTTCTCCTAAGGCGCTGAAGAAAGTCGCATTGACCTGGTAATAGGATATTTTTTTACCATCCGGGCCATACAGATCTTTTACTCTTCCACCTCTGTCCATTATTCTTTCGATGAGTCCTTCAATTTCCTCATCACTTAATAATCCTGCTGTTGATGTTTCAGTATTATTCTTACCTCTCAAGTCAAGAACGGGGATGCCATCATGACAGCCAAGCATATTAATCGTTTTGATTTTTTTGATTAATAATTCGTTAATCCAGCGCAGCAGATATTTGTTTGTTCCCCGATCCAGAGCATCAATCAGCAAACTGGGTAAGAAAAAATCGTAGATGGGGAATCCCTTGGCAGCCACTCTTTCATGCAGTCCGTCGCCATACTCAGAATGTATCTCAGGCAGTAGAGTTAAATCATACTTGTCTGCTATCTCTTTAACTCTTCTGAGGTATTCCCATGTGCCGGGTTCATTAAAGAAATTAGCCTTACCCGGTTCCTTATGCACGTAAGCAAATGCATCAAGTCTGACAAGTTTACCGCCATGGTCGCGTAGTTTCTTTAAGGTTTCATCATAAAAGTCCCAGACCTCCTGTGATTGAGCATTTAAATCCATTTGACCCAGATATTTGCGATTCTGCTCAACTACCGAAACAATATCATCCTTGTGATGTGAAAAATCTCCCAGATCAATTTCGTGAAGATCGCGCTTTGCATTTAATACATCGTTTAGAATGGTTGCAATCTTCTCAGCATCATCGTGTGTAAGTTCTTCGATCTCCAGGGCATGCAGTAGATCATGGGCAGTGACCTCATGGTATACCACTTCCTGATAAAATGTGTTCCAGTAAGGCCTGTCTGAGCCATCCGGAAAACGTACTTTCAATATCGGCAGGCCGGGCTTTCTCATGAAAAGTTTTTCTAGATGTTCTTCATGGGGTATTACATGACCATCAGGGCTCATCTCTCCATGTGAGCGCCAGAATTCGTTCCAGTCTATAAAGAAGTTTTTATATTTTGATTCGTCCCCATTTTTTAGCAGATCCTGAAACTGGGGAGAACCGACGGAAAGGTGGTTCAAAACGAGATCAAACTTGAACATGACATTGAGTTCATGGAGTTGTTCCAGGTCTTCCCTGGAAACAAGCTCATCATTGAGATCGTAATCGATAATAGAAAATCCGCGATCCAGATCACTATTAAATATGGTGGGCAGGATATAAAACAAAGAAAAAACATCTTTGAATTCTGGCATCTTAAGCATAAGTGTTATATCAGCCAGTTTTCGGCCAATACTATCCGGGTAAGCGTTAAATATTACACCTTTAGGCAAATTTATTTTTGTTAACATAACTTTGGCTTTAATAGTCCCCTTTCAATTAGCTATATTTCGTTTAAAAATGTCCCATAAAATAGACAAACCAGTTCTCGTTTGATGAGTTTTAACTATCGAGTTTCCAGATGTCTTTGTTATATTCCTGCATGGTTCTGTCAGTTGAAAAATGCCCACTGCAGGCGGTATTGTTAATGCTCATTTTTAACCAGCCATCCCTGTCCTGATAAGCACGGGATACTTTTTCCTGTGCATCAATATAACTTCTAAAATCCGCAAGTGTTAACCATGGGTCATGCGGATTGAGTAAAGAGCTTATGATTTCATCGAATATTCCCGTTTCAAATGAATTAAAGTGCCCGCAGGTTAACAGGTGCATCACCTGCTTCAGGTCATCATCTTCATTGATAATATTTTCAGGTTGATAATTGTGTCGTCGTGCCTCAACTTCATCGGCCTTTAAACCAAATAGAAAGAAATTTTCATTGCCAACCGCATCAAGTATTTCGATATTAGCGCCATCATATGTGCCTATGGTAACTGCGCCATTCATCATGAATTTCATGTTACCTGTGCCTGATGCTTCTTTACCGGCTGTTGAAATCTGTTCGGATAGATCGGTGCCAGGGCAAATGATTTCCATTTTTGATACGCCGTAATTAGGTATAAACGCAAGCTTCAATTTATTGCCTATCTGTGGATCGTTGTTTATTACATCTGCAATGTTATTGGTCAGTTTAATAATGGATTTTGCCAGGCGATATCCGGGCGCTGCTTTACCACCAATCAGTACACAGCGATTAGTCCAGTTATCTGTGTCACCGCGTTTGATGCGATTATAGAGATGAATTACATGTAAAATATTTAATAGCTGACGTTTGTACTCATGAATTCTTTTAACCTGTACATCAAAAAGAGAATTCACATCAAAATCGACATTGCATTCTGACTTGATCAGTTCTGCCAGTCTTTTTTTGTTTTCAGTTTTGACTTTATGCCAGAGTTTTGCAAACGGCCTGTTGTCAGCATATTGTTTTAACTGGCTTATGTTTTTAAATTCATTGATCCAGTTGTCACCAATCTTTTCGCTGATAAGAGTGGTCATTAATGGATTTGAATGGGCAACCCAGCGGCGCGGTGTAACACCATTGGTTTTATTGTTAAATTTCTCTGGCCATAATTCGTAAAAGTCTCTAAATAATCCTTCAGTCAATAACTGTGAATGAAGTGCAGCAACGCCATTCACTGAAAAGCTACCAGCGATAGCAAGATAGGCCATGCGCACAAATTTTACGTCGCCTTCTTCGATAATAGACATTCTGATTTGACGATTGATGTCGCCAGGCCACTTGCTACTAACCTGTTTAAGAAAACGCGCATTTATTTCATAAATAATTTGCAGTAGTCGTGGTAAAAGATTTTCAAATAATGAAACAGGCCATTTTTCCAGAGCTTCAGGTAATAGTGTATGATTGGTATAAGCCATTGTCTGACTGGTGATGGCCCAGGCATCGTCCCATGATAAATAGTGTTCATCTATTAGGAGTCGCATGAGTTCTGCAACTGCAATCGTCGGATGGGTATCATTCATCTGAAAAACATTTTCGCTGGCAAATTTACTAAAGTCATTGCCTTCGTTAATTGACCACATTCTGAGAACATCCTGCAAACTTGCAGAGGCCAGGAAATACTGTTGCTTTAAACGTAATTCTTTTCCATTTTCACTCGCATCATTGGGATAAAGCACCATGCTAATGTGCTCGGCTTTATTTTTTGCTTCTACAGCATCTGAATAACTGCCTGCATTAAAATCTTCCAGGCTAAAAACATTAGTTGCAGTGGCACTCCATAGACGTAATGTATTCACCGTGTTGTTTTTATAACCAGAAATGGGTACATCATACGGAATGGCGAGGATATCTTCTGTGTCTACCCAGACGACGTGAGGCTTACGATTATGATTGGTGATCATTTCAACACGGCCACCAAATTTTATGATCTGGGTATATTCAGGGCGTTCAAGTTCCCACGGATTGTTATCCCTCAACCAGTGATCAGGCTCTTCTATCTGATAACCATCTTTAATGACCTGACGAAACATGCCATATTCGTAACGAATACCGTAACCTACCACAGGCAGTTTTAAAGTTGCACAGCTATCCATAAAGCAGGCGGCCAGGCGGCCAAGGCCACCATTACCCAGGCCTGCGTCATGTTCTTCGGTGATAATTTCTTCCAGTTCGAGAGCAAACTGTTGCATGGCAGATTTTAATTCACTGTTAATACCCAGATTGAGAATATGATTACCCAGAGAGCGGCCAATCAGGAATTCCAGTGACATGTAGTAGGCTTTTTTTACGCCCTTCACTTCATAGGCTTTCCAGGTATTGCGCCAGTCAGTCATGATATGATCACGAAGAGTTAAAGATAATGCTTCATATAGATAAAAGGGTACGCAACCAACAAAACGACCCAGATGACGTGTTAAATATCTTTCAAAATCAATGGCCAGTGATTTGCTATCCGTGGGGAGCTTTTTCAGTTGAGTAAATTCTTTTGTGCATAATGATTTTTTCTTAGCCATAATTTACCTCTGATATAACTTTATTAAACTTGATATTTTCTCAATAACATCTGTACTGGATTGATTCCACTCAAATCGCCACTGCCAGTTATCGCCGATGGTTCCTGGTGTATTCATCCTGGCTGATGAGTCTAGCATGAGTAGATCCTGCATGGGCAAGATGCATAAAAATGAAACAGATGCCATTGCAGTACGAATCAATGACCAGGTGGTCTGCTCTGCGGATGCAATCTTTAAATCCATGTATTCTTCAAGATAGTGCTTATTATAATTATGTTCGTTACCTGCCCAGCCTAATGTAGTGTCATTATCATGAGTGCCAGTGTATACCACGTCATTGGTTTCATGGCAGTGTGGCAGATGTGGGTTGCTGTTGTTACCATCAAATGCAAATTGTAAAACTTTCATGCCAGGTAAATTAAATGATTTTTTCAGTTTAATCACCTGATCAGTAATTACACCGAGATCTTCAGCTACCAGAGGCAGATTGCTAAATGTGTCATATAATTCATTGAGTAGTTCACGGCCGGGAACTTCTACCCATTGTCCATTAATGGCTGTTTCATCCTCTTCGGGTATTTGCCAGCATGCCTGAAGACCTCGAAAATGATCAATTCGAATCATATCAAAGAGTTCTAACTGTGTTTTGAAACGTTCCTTCCACCAGTTAAACCCAGTCGCCTGCATATGATCCCAGTCATATAATGGATTGCCCCAGCGTTGACCGGTATCTGAAAAAGCATCCGGTGGCACACCGGCTATAAAACCCATTTCACCATCTTTATTCATTAAAAAATTGTCTCTCTGTGCCCAGACATCTGCGCTATCACGAGCAACAAAAATTGGAATGTCTCCGAATAGTTCTACTTCATGTTGTTTCGCATAATCACGAATTTCGTGCCATTGGGTAAAAAAAACAAACTGCTCAAATATGATTCTATCAATATCAATCTGTAAAGCCTGCTTTGCTTTATTTAAAGCATCTGTTTCCCGGTGGCGGATGTTGTCTGGCCAGTCGTACCAGGCTGTATTTTTATATTGTTTTCTGAGTGCAACAAATAAGGCATAGTCTTCAAGCCAGTAAGCATGTTGTTTTTTGAATGCTGAAATTTGTTTTGTCCATATAGCATCATTGAGTTGGTAAAAAAATTCAGCTGCCTGGTGTAAACAGTCCAGACGAAAGTGGCTATTATTTTCAGTAGTTGTAATTTTTTGTTTATCCAGCCAGCCTTTATCCTCAAGCCAGTCAAGACTAATCAGTAGAGGATTACCCGCATGCGTTGATAAACATTGATAGGGAGATCTGTCATCATGAGTGTGACCCAGGGGCAACATTTGCCAGACTTTAAAACCATATTTATTCAGAAATTCAATAAAACGATAAGCCTGATGGCCAAAGTCACCATTGCCCGGGCTATTGGGTAATGACGTTGGGTGTAACAGTACCCCTGCTCGACGTTTTTTAGTGAATGGATTAGAGTGAATAGAATCTGTCATATTAGTGATGCTGGCCTGGTAACATGGTGCCACCCATCACCGGATCACCTGAGCCAAATGAAAATGCTTTTGCAAGATATTCAGGTGGCTCTACTTTTAGTAGTTGATAAAGATTGCATAAATGAAGGCGGTATTGTTCATCAAACGCAGCGACTGATTCTGCAGAATTGTATTCACCAAACCACCAGAACCAGTCAGAGCTTTCACATGTTGCCATTTGCATATTGACGATTTCTAATTCCCTTGGTGACAGCTTTCCTTCAGTAATCACTTTATCGTAAACTTTTTTTGCTTCAACCAGCATATCCCATGCACGATTTTTATCTTTTTCACCAATCCAGGTTGAGAATGTTCCGTATACCCAGCTACCTGCAACGATTTCATTTAAGGGTGCTCTGTTGCTGTATGAATCAAGGTATTCACTATATGTAGTTAATTTTAAATTCCTATTTTGACCAAGTTTTTCATATAAAGCGCTAATAAAGTGAAAGCCATTATCCGGGTAGTGTTCCCAGGCATTTTCACCATCAAGTATGATCGATACGATAGCATCGGGTTTATTTGCACAACTACTGGCAATGGTTTCAAGATGATGTTCAAGATTAGCTACCGCATCGTCAGCATGCCAGTCAGAATATTTAAAACCGATAAGGTCTGATAAGGCGTCGTCTCTGAAGAAGCAGGTTGCATTGGCTTCTCGATATTGATAAGCCTGATGTATGCATGGATCTGCAGAGATTTCTGATTTTTCCAGAGAGTTTCTTAATACCGTCTCACCACTGGCTAGCCATTTAATGCCCATCTCTGAAATTAGTTCAACTGCTTCAGCACTGATGCTGCCCTCAGATGGCCAGCAGCCCTGTGGTTCAAAACCAAAATAATTTTTAAAAACTGCAATACCCTTTTGCATATGCCAGCGGCTCCTGTCTTCACCACCTGGATATTCACTGGCAATGGGCAGGTCAGCATTCGGCATGGCCTGTTCAGTTGCTTTGATATCGAGTAATAATGGAACAATAGGATGGGCGTAAGGCGTCATTGATAATTCAATCCGGCCTTGTTCAGCTAGTTTTCTATATCGTCCGATAACACCACTGACAAGTTCATTAATGACTTCAACCAGAAGATGGCGATCATGAACACTAAAATGTTCAGCCTTGTTCATTAATTTTTGTATACGAACATCTGTGTTACGCACCGTTTCCGCTGTCCATGCCAGGTGATACCAGACAAGTAGATCAGCAAAGAATTGTTCCGAGTAATAGCTTAATATTTCCGGTTGTTTTAATGCGGTTTCTGCCATTTCACTCAGGGTTTTGAAAACTTCAAAACGATCAATAAGCCGTTCTTTATTGGCACGTAAACAGGCATTGATAATGTGTAAACGAATTTCATGGCCTGGTGACAATACGGGATCTGCCAGAGCAGAAAGCAGCGGGTCTCGCAGTGCTCTGCCATGATTTAAATAACTATCCAGTTGTTTTGCATAATCATCAATCTGTTCCAGTAGCACAGGAGCAAAATTGACAACCGCACGGGCATCAACATTATTTTCAAGATGCGCCGCCATATCGACATAATCTTTAATCGTATGCAGATAGGTCCAGGGTAAATGGTACTGGCCATTACGTAAATCACGGTACTCTGGCTGATGCATATGCCAGTAAATTACAACATTTAGAGGATGTGTTTTTTTATTACCCTCATCGGACATAGTGTATAACCTGGCCTAGCATTTCGGGGGTCACCAGAACAATACCGCCCGGAGAAACATAAAAGCGTTGTTTATCGTCTTCTTCATTTTTACCGATGATAGTTCCATCCGGTATCTCGCATCCCTTATCAATAATGGCATGGCTGATGACACAGTTCTTGCCAATGCTGACATCAGGTAAAATGACTGATGAATCAATAGTTGTGTAATTGTCGACAGTGACATTAGAAAACAGTAAGGAATGGCATATATGTGCACCTGAGATAATGCAGCCCCCTGATACCATCGAGTCGACGGCCATACCCCTTCTGTCATCATCATCGAAAATAAACTTGGCCGGGGGTAATTGTTCCTGGCTTGTCCAGATGGGCCATTGATCATCATATAAATTAAGCTCGGGGGTAATACCGATTAATTCCAGGTTAGCAGCCCAGAAGGCATCAACTGTTCCCACATCACGCCAGTAGGCCTGAATGCTGCTTTTGGTCTGGGTGAATGGATAGGCAAAAGCACGGTATTTGGTAATCGCATAAGGAATAATATCCTTACCAAAGTCATGACTGGAATCTGCGGTATCTGCATCACGTATTAATAATTCAAAAAGCAGGTCGGTATTAAAAATATATATCCCCATTGAACACAGGGCTTCATCATCTTTACCAGGAATCGGCTGAGGGTTATCCGGTTTTTCAATAAAACTGTTAATGCGTGAATCTTCATCAACACCGATGACACCAAATGCTGATGCCATATTAAGGGCCACAGTAATACAGCCCACGGTGATATCCGCTTCACTTTCAACATGCTTGGCCAGCATTTCACCATAATCCATCTTATAGATATGATCGCCTGCCAGAATCAATACATATTCAGGGGAATGAGCGCGAATGATATCCAGATTCTGATAAATAGAATCGGCTGTACCGGCATACCATGAGGATGCAATACGTTGCTGTGCGGGTAGTAATTCAACGAATTCACCAAACTCACCCCGTAAGTAGCCCCAGCCTCTCTGAATATGTAAATTCAGAGAATGCGATTTGTACTGGGTGAGTACGCCGATTCGACGTATGCCAGAATTAATACAGTTAGAGAGTGGAAAATCAATAATACGAAATTTACCACCAAACGGGACAGCGGGCTTTGCTCTCCATTGGGTTAACTGTTTTAAACGTTCACCTCGACCACCAGCCATAATCAGTGCTAGTGTGTTTCTGGTCAGGTTACTTATAAAGCGTGGTGATTTATCTGTCTTCATTTAATGCCTCGCCTTTATTAAGAAATACTCTGCTATCAGGTTTAGAAAATTATTCTGATTATAAGCAGGCATTGTTACTATATAGTGACTGCAAAATTCAAGCCATACATAAAGATCAACGATAATCTCTAAAAATGACCTGAAGTGGATAATAAGCTGCCTTCAATTTGTGCAAAAAAATCGTGTTTGAAGAATATATCGCCTTATTTAAGGGCATGCTATATACACTATTGTGACCCTGGATGCCCATATAATGTAGATATATCATAATTTATTACCCATATACTTAAAAAATATCAAGATGTGCACGGAACTTGCCTGTAAGTATATAATGAATCATCTTAGTATGAATAAAACATAATTTTGGAATCAGCCCGTTTATGTCTATAAAAAAAGCAATATCAGCAGATAAGATCGTTTCGATGCTTGAGACTATACAGGATGATCTCGATAAGATTGCCCTGGCTCGCCATCATGAGCCGTTCAGTGTACTGGGTAACCAGGCGATGCATGGTAATACCTTTACCCTCTTTTATTCACCTGACACCTGTCAGCTGAGTGTTACAAAAGATAATAAACCTGCTGTTCGCTATGCCAATACTGATTTTTTTATCTGTTCAGAACCAGCTGAAAAAATCGGCGAGCATTATTTAGTCAATCGAACTGATAATGATAATAATGTTACCTCCTTTCATGATCCTTACAGCTTCAAACCACAAATTGATGATTTCGATTTACATTTATTTTCTGAAGGTAAGCATCAGCATATTTACAGAATTCTGGGTGCACATCCTAAAACTGTTGATGGCATTGAAGGTGTTTTGTTCGCCACCTGGGCGCCTAATGCGGGTCGAGTGAGTGTTATTGGTGACTTTAATGGCTGGGATGGTCGCCGCCACCCGATGCGTTCACGAGGTGGCAGTGGTGTCTGGGAGCTGTTTATTCCTGAACTGAAAAATGAAACTCTCTACAAGTTTGAAATTCGTAATCGAGACTCCGGTGCTATTCTGTCAAAAACCGACCCTTATGCTCAACAATTTGAGTTACGCCCAAAAACCGCATCGGTTATTCGAAATGAACCCGTATTTAACTGGCAGGATGATCGCTGGATAAAAGCCAGAGAAACCAGTGACTGGTTACACGAACCGCTATCTATTTATGAGTGTCATCTGGGTTCGTGGCAACGGGGTGATATGGGCGAATTTCTGAATTATCGTGAACTGGCCCATCGACTGGTTGATTACCTGAAAGACACTGGGTTTACCCATATTGAGTTACTACCCATAACGGAACATCCACTGGATGCTTCATGGGGTTATCAGACCACCGGCTATTTTGCACCCACCAGCCGATTTGGCGCAGCGGATGATTTTCGCTATTTTGTCGATTACTGTCATCAGCATGACATTGGTGTGCTCCTCGACTGGGTGCCTGCTCATTTTCCAAAAGACGAACATGGCCTGGCAGGTTTTGATGGCAGTGCACTTTATGAGCATGAAGATCCTCGAAAAGGTGAACATCGTGACTGGGGAACCCTGATTTATAACTATGGCCGTAATGAAGTTAAAAACTTTCTACTGGCCAGTGCGGTTTTCTGGATTGAAGAATGTCACATCGATGGTTTACGAGTTGATGCGGTCGCCTCAATGTTGTACCTCGATTATTCCCGTGAGGATGGTGACTGGGTACCCAATTTACACGGTGGTAATGAAAATATTGAAGCCATTGAATTTATGCGTGATTTAAATACCGTCACCCATGCTAATTTCCCCGGTACCATGATCATGGCTGAAGAGTCAACGGCCTGGCCTCAGGTGACACGGCCCTGCAATATCGGCGGCCTCGGCTTTAGCATGAAGTGGAACATGGGCTGGATGCATGACACCTTAAATTATTTTGCCAATGATCCTGTCTATCGTCATTACCATCACGACCAGTTAACCTTTGGTCTTTTATATCTGTTTACTGAAAATTTTATTTTGCCTTTTTCCCATGATGAAGTAGTTCATGGCAAAAACTCCATGCTTTATAAAATGCCCGGCGATGAATGGCAACGCTTTGCCAATTTACGATTGCTCTATACCTATATGTTTACCTACCCCGGTAAAAAATTACTCTTTATGGGTTGTGAATTTGGTCAGGGTAATGAATGGAATCACGATGAAATGCTTGACTGGTATGTTTTACAATACCCTCATCATGCAGGCATTAAAAAACTGGTCGCTGATCTTAATGGACTGTATACACAACAGTCCGCGCTGCATAAGTATGATTTTGACCCCATCGGTTTTGAGTGGATTGACTGTCATGATACTGATCAGTCTGTTTTATCCTATTTAAGAAAAACTGAAAATGAATCGATTGTTGTGGTGCTCAACTTCACTCCGGTGATTCGTGACAACTACCGCATTGGTGTACCGGTTGAAGGTGATTATGAAATCATCTTTAATTCTGATTCAGATTTTTATGCCGGCAGTAATGCCGGAAGTAACGCCATTCTCCATGCAGAAGCTATTCCCTGGATGAACCGGGGTGCGTCATTGACTTTAAGCCTGCCACCTTTAGCGGGACTTGTGCTGAAATTAAAATAATGAGTAAGATTTTATATATTAGTAGTGAAGCTTTTCCATTCATTAAAACTGGCGGGCTGGCAGATGTTGCAGGCAGTTTGCCTGTAGCCTTGCAGAAAAATTCACAGGATGTGCGCTTGTTATTACCTGCCTATCCTGAAGTACTTAAGAAAGTGACCAGAAGCAAAGTTATTGCATCGAGTACCTGTTATAGCCAGCCCGGAAATATTATTGAAACACGATTACCCGGTAGTAAAGTTATTGTCTGGCTGGTTGATTGCCCGGCAGCCTTTAATCGACCCGGTGGACCTTATATTGATAGCCATGGTCAGCCATGGGATGACAATGCATTACGTTTTGCAATTTTCTGTCATGCCGCAGTGAACATTGCATTAAATAAACTGGATTTAAACTGGCAACCGGATGTTGTTCATTGTAATGACTGGCAGTCAGGCCTGGTTCCTGCCTTATTAAGTTTGCAGCCCAAAAGACCGGCCACGGTTTTCACTATTCATAATATGGCTTATCAGGGCATTTTTGATAAGAAGACTTTTTTATCTCTACACCTGCCGGTTGAACTCTGGCACATGGACGGACTGGAATTTTATGACCAGCTTTCGTTTATTAAAGGCGGCATAGCCTATGCAGATAAAATCACCACCGTAAGCCCTAACTATGCCAATGAGATTCTTCAACCGGAATTTGGTTATGGGCTGGATGGCCTGCTAAACAGTCGTAGTGAAGATCTGTCCGGTGTTATTAACGGTATAGATGAAAAATACTGGAACCCGGGTACTGATGAATTTCTGGTGGAAAAATATAATCGCCGTAGCCTGAATAAAAAATCAATCAATAAAACTGAACTCCAGAAAGAGTGTCAGTTACCGGTTGATGCCACTATTCCGATGATTGGCATGGTCAGTCGTCTGGTGGAACAGAAAGGCCTTGAAATTATTTTAGAAAGTTTATCCGATCTGTTAAGCCTGCCTGTTCAGCTGGTGATACTGGGTACGGGCCAGCCTCATTATGAAGTACAGTTATCGGAATGGGCTGAAAAATATCCTGATCATCTAAAAGTGATTGTCGGCTATGATGAATCTCTTGCACACAGGATAGAAGCGGCCAGTGATATGTATCTGATGCCCTCAACTTTTGAGCCCTGCGGACTTAATCAGTTATACAGTTTGCGTTATGGCACACTGCCCGTGGTTACACGTGTGGGTGGGCTTGCAGATACCGTGACCGATGCGAGTGAAGAGAATATTGCAAATGATACGGCCAATGGCTTTGTACTTAAAGAACAGTCGGCAGACGAACTTATCGTTTCGATAACGCGAGCACTGGCCTTATATCAAAAACCGGTAATATGGCGACAATTACAGATCAATGCCATGAGTGGTGATTTTTCATGGCAAACCAGTGCCGAGCAATATATCGCTCTATACCAGCAGGCGCTTAAAGAAAATAATTAGCCTGCTAGTTTTGTAACTTTTTTGCAGAGGCGAAACAGTCATTACGCCAGATACATTTTGTCTGATCGCATTCACCGTTTTTTGCTGAAGCAAAGCAGCTAAAATTACCTTCTGCTAGCTGAATAGTCTGTATCAGATCAGCTTTTTTCATGCCTGAAGCTTTGATACCGAGATTTTTAGCCAGTCCACGAATTTCCTGCATATTCATTAGTCTCTCCTTTTCGGAATAATGTATTTATATCTATTTAAAACAAAAGCAAAAATCAGGCCAGGCCGGTAGCATAATGATTTTTGTTAATAGATCAATTATTTTGTCATTATTTTGTTTAAAAAATATGACTTAACGCAGCTAATTGGTGCATTCAATCAAACTAATGCACAGTGGCTGTTCATAAAATTTATTCTGTTGTACCGACAGCTGCTTCATCAAGATACCAGTAAATATCACCCAGGCTGTTAATCGGTAATGTTTCACCCTGTTTGATGCGTGCAATAATCTCGGCCTTTGTCGGGCCTCCGACCAGAACAATTCGACATGGTGTATTTCTCAGGGTGCTCATGCTTAAAGAAACACGTTCTGCCGGTGGTTTGGGTGAATGATACACGGGAACAACAGAGCGGGTATCATTCAGGGCCTTATTGTCAGGAAACAGGCTGGCAGTGTGTCCGTCTTCACCCAGACCTAAAAAAGCAATATCAAACTGCTTGATGTGACTGATCATGTCGCGATATACACTGGCCGCTTCTTCCGCGCCGAGCTCGGCTGGAATGATGTGAACATGGGTGTCCTCAAGATGTGACCAGAGATTTTTTTCCAGCATTACATCATTTCGATCAGCATGACCAGATGGGACGCAGCGTTCATCACCTGGATACCAGTGAACCTTATTCCAGGGCAGGAATTTTTTCGCAAGATAACTTAAACAGACTGCGGGTGTATTGCCGCCGGGCAGTATTACATGACAGCTGTTGTTCTGCGCTATGCTGGCCTGAATCTGTGTGGCAATAAAATCCGCAGCCGCTTTTGAGGCTTCATCAAATGTTTTATATACATTCCATTGATGCATGGTTTTTAACTCGGTTTATGCCAGCCACTGACGCAGTCTTCGAACAGAGCATCCATACCGGGCACATCCCAGCTGCCTGCACGATAACGGTCAACTGAAATGCGGTCTTTCCAGGCATTTAATATAGGTTCAATAATGGCCCATGATTCTTCGACTTCATCCGCACGGGAAAACAGGGTGGCATCTCCGGTGAGTACATCGTGAAGTAGCACCTCGTAAGCTTCTGAAACATCCTCACTGTTTTCTGAATAAGGTGCACGCATCACCATGCGTTGTGAGTCTGTAGTGAGCCCCGGTTTTTTTGCATTCATGCGTAAAGCAATGCCTTCATCAGGGTGTACTCGAAACACCAGTGAATTGGCCATCGGCGGATTAGCATGGGCATCAAATAAATTAAATGGTGGATTTTTAAAGCGAATCATTATTTCTGATACGCGTTTGGGTAAACGCTTGCCGGTCCAGAGCACAAACGGCACGCCCTGCCAGCGCCAGTTATCAATCTGAAAACGCACACCGGCAAAGGTTTCGGTTACAGACTCGGGAGATACACCCTCTTCTGCTACATAGGCTTTTACAGGTTCATCATTAATCTGTCCCGAGCCGTATTGTGCAGCGACTGTTTGCTGTTTGATGTTTTCAGGTTCGATTCGACGAACCGCGCGTAATACTTTTATTTTTTCATCACGTACGGCATCAGCGGTAAATTCTACTGGCGGTTCCATGGCCACCAGGGTCATTACCTGCATTAAATGACTTTGTATCATGTCGCGCAGTGCACCGGATTTTTCATAATAATTGGCCCGGTATTCTATACCGATGGATTCAGCGGCTGATATCTGGATGTGGTCAATGAAATTTCGGTTCCACAAAGGTTCGAGAATACTGTTAGCAAAACGATAGACCAGAAGGTTCTGTACACTCTCTTTACCCAGGTAATGATCAATACGATAAATTTGAGACTCATCTAATAAACTTTGTAGTTCAGTATTTAATGCCTGAGCACTTTCCAGATTCATGCCAAAGGGTTTTTCAATGACCACACGTCTAAAACCTTCGTGTTCATCGGCCAGACCTATTCTGTGTAAACCAGCTGCAATAGTGGTATACCAGCGTGGTGGCACCGCACAGTAAAACATCGCATGGGTATGTCCGGCTAATGACTCAAGTGACTCTGCCAGGTCAGTGTAGGTTTGATCATTTTCTAAATCACCGTCGACCATTTTGAACATGGCCGAAAAAGTCTGCCATTGCTGATCATCAATTTCGATATCCGGTGCATAATCTTTAATGCCCTTGTACATTGCCTGTAACCAGGTTTCTCTTGTACGACCTTTTAGGACGCCGATAATTTTACTGTCGGCATGTAAAAGTCCACAACGCAGCATTTTGATTAATGAAGGTATTAACTTACGTTTGGTTAAATCGCCGCCGGCACCAAAAATAACAATATTGGTCGGTTCCGTGGGTTCGCCAAGGCATTTTTTTCTAGTTGTATCTACCATCTAACTCTCTCTTCAACTAATCGATAGAACGAATGCTGTGACCACCAAAACCGGCGCGCATCGCATTAAGTACCTTGCCTGCAAATGAAGGGTCCTGTCGGCTACGAAAACGCATCTGCAGAGCCAGGGTCAGCACAGGTGTGGGCACACCCAGATCAATTGAATCCTGTACGGTCCAGCGACCTTCACCCGAATCATCAACATAATCACTTAATGAGCTAAGACTCTTATCATCTTTAAAAGCATCGGCCATTAAATCCAGTAACCATGAACGCACCACACTGCCGTGTTGCCAGATTTCTGAAATCTGTTGTAAATCAAGATTCATATCCTGTTTGGCATCGAGCATTTCAAAGCCTTCGGCAAAAGCCTGCATCATTCCATATTCGATTCCATTATGAACCATTTTCACATAATGCCCGGCACCTGCCGGGCCGACATGCCCCCAGCCTTTGTCTTTTGCCGGCGCCAGTGATTCAAGTGCAGGTCTGAGCAGTGCAATCGCCTCATCAGTGCCACCGGCCATAATACTGTAGCCATTCTCCAGACCCCAGACACCGCCCGAGGTGCCCGAGTCAACAAACTGAATGCCCTGCTTATGAAGATCCGTCGCACGTTGTTTAGATAAATTAAAATTAGAGTTACCACCATCAACGACTAAATCACCCTTTTCGAGTCCGGCTTCAATTAAAGACTGGATGCTTTGATCAACAAACTGATGTGGCACCATTAACCAGACTACACGGGGTGTCGGCAGGGACTGGATGAGTTCAGCGAGATTACTGACTGCGGTAACATTATCGAGTTCATCGGCCAGTGCTGTGCTGCTATTCGTATCGACATCAAAGGCAATGACTTCATGGCTGTCTTTTACCAGTCGTCGTACCATATTGGCGCCCATTTTACCCAGGCCGATCATTGCTAGCTTCATATGTCACCTTTTACCCATTTTATTTTAATCAAACTTTAACAGACCCGGGTCTTCAAACTGAGGATAACCACGGGCTTTAAGGCATTATAGTTTAATGATTTTATATGACACTCGATAGCCTTTCTTTAAGCCATTTCAATTAACTGTACTTTATTTTCGTTATCAGCAGGCGAGTTGGTACAGGATATGCAACAACTTATTTGTGCGTAATTTTCATGCATTGATTAAGTTTCAGGCACCATTATTGCGCAAAAAATTATTTGCATGATCCTAAAGGTGAAAAAGCGTTCCAGATTAGTGCGCGGATATAGACATAAGAGACTGGTATATAACATGATCAATAAAACATTAACTATAGTCCTCGCAGGTGGTGAAGGTTCTCGTTTACAGCCGTTAACCCGATTACGGGCTAAACCCTCGGTACCCTTTGGTGGTAAATATCGAATTATCGATTTCACCTTAAGTAATTGCCTGCATTCAGGCTTGCGGCGTATTTTAGTGTTGACCCAGTACAAGTCCCATTCATTACAAAAGCACCTGCGAGACGGCTGGTCTATTTTTAATCCTGAGTTAGGTGAATATATTACTCCGGTTCCGGCACAGATGCGCCATGGAAATAAATGGTATCAGGGCACGGCTGATGCCATACATCAGAATAATTACCTGATTGAACGCAGTGATGCTGAATACACATTAATACTATCCGGTGATCATATCTATCGTATGGATTATGCCGCCATGCTGGAAACTCATAAGTCACTCAATGCCGACGTGACTGTGGCCTGTATGAAGGTGCCATTAAAGGAAGCGCATCAGTTTGGTATCATGACCACCGATGAGAATCAGAAAATAGTCCAGTTCGAAGAAAAACCGGAAGTGGTTACACCCTGTATTGATAATCCAGATTCGGCACTGGCATCCATGGGTATATATGTTTTTTCAACCAGGCTGTTACTTGATGAGCTTGAAAAAGACAGTGAAGATGAAACATCAAGTCATGATTTTGGTAAAGACATATTGCCGAAGCTAATACACAGTCATAATGTTTGTGCGCACTATTTTGGTGAAACAAGAGGACGGGTATCAGCGGATAAATACTGGCGCGATGTCGGGACGATTGAATCCTATTATCAGGCCAACATGGATCTATTAGAATCCATGCCATCACTGGATTTGTATCAGACAGACTGGCCGGTTCGTTCCTATCAGTCACAAACGCCCCCTGCCCGCGCCGTGCCAGGTAGTTCAGGAACCGAAGGTGTGTTTATTAATTCAATTTTATCCGGTGGTACCATTATTTCGGGCAGCAATGTGGCACATTCTATTCTATTTCAGAATGTTTACATTGATGAAAACTCTATCATCGAAGATTCAGTTTTATTTGATAATGTAAAAGTAGGAAAAAACGTAAAACTATATAAATGCATTATTGATAAACATGTCAGCATACCGGATGGTGAAGAAATCGGATTTGACCTGGAAAAAGATCGTCAACGGTTTACGGTAACGGATAATAATATCGTGGTAGTTCCGCAGGGTTATTCATTTGAAGGATGATGTACCTGGTAGTAGGGAGTGTTTATGTTGCTAATCGTGATTTGAATAACGCTGGCGAAAGTTAACTGATCAGGTTTTCGATAGCTACAGGCTCACCAAGATGAAATCCCTGTACATAATCAATGCCCATATTTTGTACATAATCAAGTATCGCCTGATTGTGCACAAATTCGGCTATGGTCGCTATACCCAGTTGATGTGAAAAATCAAGTATCGTGGAAGTTATGATTTGAGAGTTGGCATCCTTATCAATAGATTTAATCAGAGAACCATCGATCTTGATGTAATCAATATCAAGTTCCATTAAATAGGCAAAATTAGAGTAACCAGAACCAAAATCGTCTATGGCAATTCTACAGCCTCGTTTTTTCATGTCTGAAACAAAACTGGAAACCTCCTCGAAATTTTCGATGCCTTCAGATTCAACAATTTCGAGAACAAAACGAGAAGCAAGCCCCGAGTCTTCTAGCATTGATTTCAAAAACTCAATAGTCGGCACATGAAGAAGATCTTCAAGAGAAAAGTTTATACTAAAGTCCACATCAGGAACCCTGGAAAATACATTAAAACAACTGGATATTACCTGTTCAGTAAGCCTGTGATAGAGTTTTGATTGCTTGGCAATTTCAAGGAAAGCATAAGGTGAAATCACTGTTTCGCCATCTTCATCTATCATGCGGACAAGGCATTCATACTTTTCAATTTTCAGTGTTTTAGAATTGAAAATCGGCTGTACAAATAAAACAATACGATCCTCATTCAGTGCAAGATTCAGTTTTTTTGTCCAGGTGATATTGTTTTCGAATCGTTGTACCAGGTTTTCGGTTTCTTCATAAATTATTGTCAGATGCCTTGTGTCCTGTGCATGTTGCAGAGCCAGGCCTGCATAGACAAGAAGATGATCCTTGTCACTGGTCAAGCCTGCAGATGCTCCAATATTAAGTGTGCCATCTTCCAGCTGAATAGTGTAATTGTTTATTTTTTCAAGTAGGGTTCTGCATATCCCATGGAATAGGTCCATATCAAAAGCCTGGTTACCCAGCACTGCATAATCACATCCTGAGAGTTTATAAACACTGATATTTTCAATGCTTGTAATGCTTAAAAATATACTGGCAACTTCCTTGAGGATTTTTTTACTGGATTCCAGACCATAGTAATCTTTGATGACATTGTAATTGTCGAGGGAAATAATGGCGAACTTTGGTTCATTAACATGGGGAATGTTTTCTTCCAGCTTTACTCTGTTATACAGGCCGGTAGTAGGGTCAGTTGTCTGACGAACGATTTGTGCTTTCTGTTCTATGACCTGTGTAATGTCCTGCTGGATGCTGATTAGTTCAATAATGTTTTCTTTATCATCAAGAATAGGAACCATAGTGGATTTAACATAATAGGCTTTGCCGTTCTTATGTGTATTTTGTAAAGTACCTTTCCATACTTTTCTGGCCTGTACAGT
>JAPHQX010000072.1 GCA_026196035.1 Gammaproteobacteria bacterium | reverse complement strand
GATGATCAAGAGGTTTTTAGATTTTATCGAGAATAATATTAAGCAGTTTTTCAGGAAGGCTAAAAGGCATGTTCTGTTGCAGGTATGGGATATTGAATACCGGATAGTTGATTAGATTGTTTAGATCTTCTTCGTTATTCATGTAAGGATTATCAGTAGTTGCTGTTTGATTAAGAATGACAGCGACTAAATTTAACTCTCTGGATTGAATGGCCTGCACGCTAAGTAATACATCGTTAATACAACCCAGCTTATCCTGTGCAACTAGAATAACAGGTAACTTAAGTGCCTGTGCCAGATCGGCATTTAATCCATCTTCACATAAGGGTGAGTAGAAACCACCTGCACCTTCAACCAGAAGAAATTCTTTTTCTTCATTTACGTTTGCAGTACAGGCCTGGGCGACTTTTTCAGTGGTTAATGCCTGATTGGCAAGATGGGCTGCACGAACAGGTGAAATAGGTGGTTCAAATCGAAACGGACAAACCTGGGCAAGACTGCCCGAATATCCGGCTGCATTTTTTAACGCAACCGCATCCTGTGGGATGAGTTCATTGCCATCAACAATGCATCCGCTTTCAACCGGCTTGCGAGGTGCTACAGAGATATTGTTTTTTTGTAAGGCTCGGGCGAGTAATGTCGCAACCTGAGTTTTACCAACGTTGGTGTTTGTGCCTGTTATGAAAATGCCATTCATTTTTTTAGTCATAAGTCGTAAGTCTTTAATTTTTTAGATTTTTGACTTCAGACTTATGACTTGGTTAGCCTTTCTAATGCTTCGCGATATTTTTCCGCTGTCTTGTTGATGATGTCATCGGGTAGTTCCGGGCCAGGCGCAGTCTTGTCCCAGTCCAGAGTTTCCAGGTAATCACGTACAAACTGTTTGTCGAAACTCATCGGACTGCTGCCGGGTTTGTACTGGTCTGCGGGCCAGAAGCGGGAAGAGTCCGGGGTCAGGACCTCGTCAATCAGCACCAGTTGGTTGTTATCATCCAGACCGAATTCAAATTTGGTATCAGCAATGATAATGCCTCGCTCAAGGGCATAATCAGCGGCTTCTTTATACAGACGTAGGCTGGCCTGTTTCACCTGGTTGGCAAGGTCTTCGCCCAGTAGCTTTACTGTTGCGTCATAGTCGATGTTCTCATCATGTTCACCTACTGCGGCTTTACTTGATGGGGTGTAAATAGGTTCGGGTAATTTATCGGCAAGCTGCAGGCCAGCTGGCAGTTTTATGCCGCATACGGCGCCCGTTTTCTGGTAATCCTTCCAGCCAGAGCCAATGATATAACCGCGTACTATGGCTTCAACAGGCAGGGCTTTGAGTTTTTTTACAACCATAGCGCGATTTTCAACTGGCCTGCGTTCGTCTGCATCGGGCAGTACCTGTTCCAGAGGCAGGTCCGTAAGCTGGTTAGGCAGAATATGATTCAGTTTCTTTAGCCAGAATTGTGTCACTTCAGTAAGAATGGCGCCCTTATTGGGAATGGGGGTTGGCATGATGACATCGAAGGCGGATATACGATCGGTGGTGACAATTAACATGTGTTTGTCATCAATTTCATAATTGTCTCGAACTTTGCCTTTGTGGATCAGTTTAAGGCTGGATAACTGGCTGGTATGCAGGCTACTCATAGTCATTCTGTATTGGATTAAAAGTAGTTATTGTACTTGAGTCTGCTGTTTTACGCAGGTGGAATTTTGCTGAGCTCAGGGCTAAATTTTGAGAATTCAGAAACCAAAAAGACACCAATACAGGTGCCTAAGGCAGATGACCACAATCTGCAGGAGTCATTTATAGTTATAATTATCCGGTCAGGCAACACCGTAGGGGGATGTTGCCCGAGGGATAAAGGTGTTGCTTAGAATTTGGCTACGAGACCGGCAACCAGAGCTGAACCATCACCAGCCAGTTTAGATGCATCGTTTAAACCACCATCTGAACCATCAGCCCAGAGAGCGTAAACTGTCACTTTCTTATCCAGTTTATGGTTGAAGGCCAGGGCTGTCATAGTGGCGTCCTTAGCCAGACCCTGGTCCTTGGTGCCGTATGCAAATACAAGGCTGTTAGCATCGCTTAGCTTTTGCTTAACACTGAAGTATGTATTTTTGTCGTCCATAGCCGCATCATCTTCAACATTTTCATACATCAGGCCTAACTGGGTAGCACCCATTTTGTAACCGAAAGACAGTTTCAGGCCGGTTTCATCATTAGTAGCTGATTGTTCGATAGTCTGCTGAGCAATAGCAAAACCCATGTCACCTATTTTCATGTCATAAGCAATGCTGGTGCTTTCACCGGCATTTTCAGCTGCTGCATCATCATCACCTGCGGCATAGGCCAGCATTAATTTGCCAGGACCAATGCTGTTTCGATAAGAGATTGAGTCATCATTACGAGTGTCCTGACCTTTATCAATGATGTTGTTGAAGTCGCCCCAGGTATCGCTCAGGTGCTCAACATTTTTTTTGCCGGCGATTTTATATGGAGAATCGTCACGTCCAACACGAACTTCGCCCCAGTTGCCTTTTAAACCAGCATACTGTTCGCGTGATTTCAGGTTATCAGCTGAAGACTTGGCATTATCTGTCATATCAACTTCCCAGACAAAACGGTAAATAACTTTAGTGCCGCTTTCTGTATCGATGCTGCCTTTAATGCCGACACGAGAAGCATGACTGGATATTGAATTTGAGCTAGTATCAACACCAGTATCTTCTGATACTGAACCAAATGATAAATGAGCTTTGCCAAAAACAGTAGGCATATCCGCAGACATCGCAGGTAATGACAGGCATGATAAAATTGCAGCTAATGTTGTAGCTTGAGTGAAAGTTTTCATAAACTTATAATCCTCTAATTGAAAATATTAAATTTGGTTACTATTTGTGCGGCAAGTATAAGAATTATTTGTGACATTAATTTTAAGATTATATTTCAGTAAGATAACAAAAATATTTCAGTTATGTTACACATTAATAAGCAGGGATAAACGTGAAGACAGCATTGGTTATTCGACATCTGGCATTTGAAGATTTAGGTTTATTTGAAAGAACCATAGAAGCGGCAGGTTATCAGATTCGTTACCTTGAAGCGGGTATGGATGAGTTAACCTGGATTGAACCTATCGACCCGGCTTTACTCATTGTTTTAGGTGGACCTATTGGTGCCAATGATGAAGCTGATTATCCGTTTATTGAGGATGAGCTGGCGATAATAAAGACAAGACTGAATAGTGATGCACCAACACTGGGTATTTGTCTGGGAGCACAGTTAATGGCACGAGCGCTGGGTGCAAAAGTGTATCCCGGGCCAGAAAAAAAAATTGGCTGGTCAGGTTTACAGTTAACTGATGCAGGTAATCATTCTCCATTGAAACATTTATCAGAAAAACATGCACATGTGCTGCACTGGCATGGTGACACGTTTGATATACCAGACGGTGCCATACACCTAGCATCAACGAGTAGTATTAAGAATCAGGCCTTTAGCTGGAAACAACGTTGTCTGGCATTACAGTTTCATCCAGAAGTTACTGCTCAGGGTATGGAGCGATGGTATATAGGGCATGCAGCTGAGATTCAGCAGACAGAAGGTATTTCAGTTGAGCAGTTAAGAGCCGATTCGCAAAAATATGCATATGAAATGGATATTCATGCAAACCGGTTTATGCAGGACTGGCTGGAGTCTATTAAATAAGCTCAGTAATCATGGAAAATTGTGCTGAAATAATATATCTAGGCTGCAATCTTCGTCTGTTTTTCATGTAAAAATTTAAGTACTTCGGCACGATAGTGGTTAAATTGTTCATTATCAGCCAAATCAAGGCGCTTGCGAGGTCTTTCAAGTTCAATATTTAGAATGCTACCAATTGTTGCTGAAGGGCCGTTGGTCATCATAATAATTCGATCAGATAATAAAACTGCTTCATCAACATCATGTGTGATCATAATAACGGTATTGCCTAGATTGGAATGTATATCCATTAATGAATCCTGTAGATGAGCACGGGTTAATGCATCCAGCGCACCAAAAGGTTCATCCATTAATAAAACCTTAGGTTCCATGGCCAGTGCACGTGCAATGCCAACACGCTGTTTCATACCGCCTGAAATTTCTGAGGGTAATTTATCTTTCGCATGAGTCATATTTACAAGTTCGAGATTATGCATAATCCAGTCATGCATTTCTGGTTTTGATTTATTTTGTTTAAAAACCTGTTTAACTGCAAGTTCTACATTTCCATAGGATGTAAGCCAGGGCAATAAAGAATGATTCTGGAAGACAACCGCGCGATCCGGTCCTGGTTGATTGACTTCTTTATCTTCAAGTAAAACACCGCCCCTGGTTGCCTGGTGCATGCCAGCAACAATATTAAGAACGGTTGATTTTCCGCAGCCAGAATGACCGATCAGAGAAATGAATTCTTTTTCTGCAATAGCAAGATTGACATTGTCGAGGGCTATATAGGGTCCATTGTCAGTAGGAAATTCAATGGAAACCTGAGTCAGTTGTAAGTATGAATGTGACATAATTAATTCCTAAATAAAGTATTAACGTATAACGGCGTTTCTATCCCAGGAAACTTTACGTTGTAATAACAGCATGACACGATCCAGTAGAAGACCTGTCAGGCCAATGGCAAATACGGCAACCATAATACGTGCCAGAGAGTTAGAGCTACCATTCTGAAATTCATCCCAGACAAATTTACCAAGACCAGGATTCTGTGCCAGCATTTCTGCAGCGATCAATACCATCCAGCCAATACCGAGAGAAAGGCGTAAACCTGCAAAGATCATCGGTACGGATGAAGGTAAAATGATTTTGTATATTCTGGTTGCCCAGCTTAAGCGTAATACGCGACTCACATTGATCAGGTCATTATCAATGGTGGATACACCTAGTGAGGTATTAATAATGGTTGGCCACATACAGCAAAGTGTTACTGTTATAGCAGAGGTTAAAAATGATTTTGAAAACATAGGATCGCTAGATACATACATCGCACTAACAATCATGGTAACTATAGGCAGCCATGCCAGTGGCGATACAGGTTTGAATATCTGAATCAAAGGATTCAACGCGCTATGTATTGTATGACTTAATCCACTGATAATGCCAATAGGTATAGCGATTAAACTGGCGATTATGAATCCAGTCATTACTGTGTAAAGGCTTGTCAGGATCTGATCAATAAAAGTAGGGCTTCCTGTATAAGGTCTTATTTTTATTTCAGCATCAGGATTCTTTTCAAGTTTTTTAGCGTTACGCTTGTCCTGACGCAGATAGAATTCATTTTCTTTTTTACGTTCGGCAATATGTTCGTTAAATAGTGAAACTGTTTGTTGCCATACCTGTGTAGGTCCGGGTACTTTTCCAAGAGATGTTTCAATACGTGAGGCTGATGCACTCCATAAGCCGAGAAATATTAAAAAAGCAAGGAATGGGATAATAAAAACTTTTATGAATTTATTTCCAGTGTTTCCCGGCAATCTAAATTTTTTGTAAAATGACATTGTCTCTGTGCTCTCTAATTTTAACAATGATGCTTTTATAGATGGGGTCGTTAACATTGTTCTTCCGGTAAATTTAATTTTTACCCGGCATTTGCCGGATAAAGACTTATCTCATTTAAATCGTGTCCTTGTTCTTTAAACCAATCTTGAATTTATTAAGATAATCATTTGGCTTTTTACCATCATAAGTAATGTTATCGATAAAATCTGTCTGTGGTTTACGGTAGCCATCTTCAGTTGCAAAGTCAGGGAAATCAGATGTTTTTAATTTTCCTTCTGCGATTAGTAATTTGGCAGCCTGTGTATAAATGTCTGGGCGATAAACTTTTTTGGCAATATCCATATACCAGCTGTCAGGTTTATGGTTGGCGATCTGACCCCAGCGGCGCATCTGTGTTAAGTACCATACGGCATCACTGTAGTATGGGTAGGTTGCGTTATAACGGAAAAACACATTGAAATCAGGGACGTCACGTTTGTCTCCCTTTTCATACTCAAATGTGCCCGTCATGCTATTAGCGATAACATCATAATCGGCACCTACATAATTACTCTGAGACAGAATTTTTACTGCTTCAGGGCGATTTTTGTTATTGTCTTCATCAAGCCATTTAGCCGCCCTGATCATTGCTTTAACAACGGCTAGATGTGTATTGGGGTTTTTATCGGCCCATTTTTTACTAACACCAAAAACTTTTTCAGGATTATTTTTCCATATTTCATAGTCAGTAATGACTGGAACGCCTATGCCTTTAAATACTGCCTGCTGGTTCCAGGGTTCGCCTACACAGTAACCATAAATGGTGCCGGCTTCCATAGTTGATGGCATTTGTGGTGGCGGTGTGACTGACAACAGGGCATCGGCTTTTATGGTGCCTGAGATATCACCTTTTTCAGGGGCGTAGTAGCCAGGGTTGATACCACCTGCCGCTAACCAGTAACGTAATTCATAGTTATGGGTAGAAACAGGGAACACCATACCCATTTTAAAAGGTTTACCTTCAGATTTGTATTTATCAACAATCGGTTTTAAAGAGTCTGCTTTAATGGGATGTACGGGTTTGCCGTCTTTATGTGGAACATGTTTTTTCATCTGTGACCAGATGTCATTGGATATGGTAATTGCATTACCATTTAAATCCATACTAAATGCGGTAATGATATCGGCTTTGGTACCAAAACCAATGGTTGCTCCCAGTGGTTGGCCCGCGAGCATATGTGCACCATCCAGTTCACCATCGATAACACGATCAAGTAATACTTTCCAGTTAGCCTGTGCCTCAAGCTTTACAAAAAGACCTTCGTCTTCGAAATAGCCTTTTTCATAGGCAATAGCCAGAGGTGCCATATCAGTTAGTTTTATAAAACCAAATTTCAGATCTTCTTTTTCGAGTTCAAGTTCTGCAGCATTGATACTGTGACTATATGTCGTAATACTTAATGAGGATATTACGGCGGCAGCAATAGATAGTTTCTTTATGAAACTACGTCTTGACTGTGATTTCGATTTTGTAAGCATTATGTTCTCCGCTATGGCTAATAAATATTTAATAGGGTTAATACATGAACTATGCCAGATATTTATCTTGTTGATTTATAGAGTATTTTTCTAATATGTAAGTAAATGATGGGGGTGCTGGTTCATATTAGAAAACGATAATGGTGCAGAGGTGATCTAGTGATGCACAGAAATAGTGCGGAATTTTATGATCGATAAAAAAAGAAACTTGTGCACTAGAAGAGTGCGAAATTATATTTTTATGTAAATTATTAACAGAATAATAAAAATAATAATTTGAAATAACATTGTGATTATTTCTCCTTAGTTAAGGACTTTCGACATGGAAATTAAATTACGTGATACTTCGCCCAGTTTGTTACCTGTATCCATGGCCATTTTACGCAGGGCATTATAGGCATCAACTTCATTCATCTTATATGATTGCATTAAAAGGCCTTTTGCTCTGGCAATATCACGCCTGTCATTGAGACGGTCTTCAAGTGATATTATTTCCTGCTTGAGTTCAGTAATGATCTTTATCTGGTTTAAATTGATCTTGTAACGCGTGATAGTGACTCTAATAAAACTTTGCATTCGTTCGGCTGATATTTTCCCGGTAATACATGAATGTGCACCAGCAAGCATGGTCTTTTCTGTGATATCAACATCAGCTTGCATAGCAAGCACAACAACAGGGCAGATAATATTGTCACGAAATATTGAAAGTTGTTGTAAAAGTGTATCGTCAGGAGAGCCGATAGATATAACCAGAATATCGGGTGCTTCATTTTTAATGGCTGCTACCCAGGGGGATTCTATCGAAAATGCAAGGTTGACAGTATAGCCTGCATCATCAAGTAGCATAGCTGTTGTATTCTGATATTCATGATTGTCGTAGACAAGAGCAATATTCATGTTAAGTTCTTTTATATAAAAAATTCCACAAGAGTACATAAGTGACTCATTATCTGAGAACATTAGTACCGGTCATTAATAAAAAATGATTACTGAGTATGTAGGAGCAAGTACTGTGCCAGTAAAAACACCCGAAATTTAGTAGATTTACGTATTGTATGAATCGTCATTGTGCAAAACGTTATAGAAAGGACACAAAATTGTGCGAAGTGGGGCTATAAATAACAACCGGGCAAGCCCGGTTGTTATTACTGAAGTGATTTAATGTAAAGAGTGTTATGCGGCTTTTTCTGCTGCTGCAGCAATCATGGTGTCAGCAACTAAAGTATAGACTTCTATCCAGGCTGCTTTAGCATCATCTGTGAAATCATCTTTAAGGCCAGCGCCCAGTGTCCAGATTAAAGCTTCACCGACAGTCGCATAGTGCTCATCCTTGACGCCATAGTCAACATGACGCTTACCCATTTCCTGAATGGCCGGGACAATGGTGTCCAGTTTATCTAGCGCATTAACAGCCGTGTTTAGTATGGCCATCAGTTTTCTACCCTGTTCTTTCATATCATTGGTCTTGAATAGAGGTTTGACTGAGGGGTCGAGTTCAAATAGTTTGCCATAGAACAGTTCGGCAGCGGTTTCTGATATGGGTACAACTTTAGCCCATGATTCTTTTACAAGTGTGATGCTTTCTGGAGTCATAATGGTTACCTCAAAAGTATATTAATATGGTTAATTTTATCCATCAACAGGAATTCGAATAACAACACCGCCCATAACTTCACCAATTTTGAAGTCGGTTTTTGGTGAATCCTTATGTTTGTTGTGACAGGAAACACATACAGGGGCTACACCAACATCAGGGTAGATAGCGGTAAAGTATTTCTGATTGCCAAGTTTTTCTTCGCTGTAGTAGTTTTTTCCTGGGTTATCGGCAATAAACTTGAGCCCTTCTTTTTCGGCTTTGGTTTTAGGGGCATTTTGACTGTTGATAGGCCATAGCGACTGTAGTGAATAACTAAAGTTTACATTTGGATTGTCGGCAATTCGTTCGGCCACATTTTCCGCACCCATACGGAACATTTGTGCTGGCAGGGGCAGCGCTTTGTCATCAATAAAATGTTCGCTGGCTTTAATGACTTTGTCTTTTTTGACGAGTCGACCGACAACTTTCTTAGTGTAAATTGCACGATCTGAATCAAGTACAGTATGTAATGCATCTGCCATCACTTTTATTGGAACACTGTCTGAAGCATTAGCATGCATAGTTGCTGTCGCTAATGCTGTAGTGATTCCGAGTGTAATTAAAGATTTAGATAGTTTCATAATAGCCTCCGGGGACTGGGTTTTGAATTTATTCATCAGATTTAGTTTTTTCAAGATGACGTTGATGATCTTTTCTGGCCAGATCCATGCTCTGGATATGTATGGATGGTTTGCCATTAAAATTGTGTTCAATTAAATTCTTATCAGCTAGTGAATCGATTGAGAATTCAAGTCCATGGCATTCTATACAGACCGAGCGAATCATTTTTTCATTAGGAACAAGATTGGCGTTCTGATTATGTTGAACCATAATTCTGCTCAACCATTCGCTGACATCATAAGAAATGCGTGGCATGTGACAGCTGGCACAGGAAACACCTGTGCCTTGTTTGCTTGCATCGGCCTGTTCTAACTGCCATAAATCAAAATGTTTTGATTTTTTATATGCCAGGCTATGCCTGTCATTGTGGCAACCAAGGCATGCATCTACAGCAGCACTTACAAGATCATATTTATGTGCGCGATGACAGGAGTTGCAGGTTAATTCTTCATTTAAGCTGTTTGCTGTCATGGGTAGTCTAGCCATTTCGGGCATCATTGCAGATAAACCTTGCTCTAATCGCATACCATGTTTCCCTCGCTTAAAATGTTTGACTTCCATTTCATGGCAGCTTGCGCAGGCGTTATGATCAGGCTTGGTGATCCACAGTGAAGGATTTTTGTCGTTGCTTTTTTGTTGATGACACGAAGAGCAGTTGCAACCTTTTTTTGAATGCCCACTTTGTAACCAGTCGTTGTTAATATTATCTGTTGAGGCAATATTCTCCGGTTTGTCTATGTCGTCCAGGGTCAGTGGTTTTACCGGGTACTGACTATGAGGGTATGTCACTATTTCATCCAGAAGAGCACTGAATTCACGTTTAGGTAAAATAGCCTTCTCAAGATTCGAAGGCTCATCAAGATGTTTGATTAGAAAGTCTGTATAAAGTGAGCGATTATTATGGTAATTGTGACAGCCAGCACTGGCGCAGCTGTCAAATGCCATGTTTTTATGGCTGGGTCGTTTATCAGCAATATCATCATGACAATGCACACAAAAATCAACTGGCTGAGTAAGTCCTGTTTTTTTTGTTATATCTGGCTGGTGCTCAACATGACAGGTAATGCAATTCAAAGCATCTATTTTTTGCAGGCGGTCTGCATTTCGCGGGTCAGTAAATTTTTGTTTAGGGTGAGAGTCAAAGGGTTTTTTGCGTTCATCGCCATGACATTTAATGCAGCTGTTTACAATTTGTTCTCGATTATCGAATGAGTTCTGATGGCAGGCTTCACAGGCCATCCCAATCTGGTGATGCCCATCTGTGAGTGCTCCAGGCATAAATAGAGTTTTATCATCGCCACTTATCAGGGCGTTGGTAAAATAGATCAACAATATGGCTATCAGAATCAGCCAGATAAATAAGAAATATTTGTTACTGGATTTAGCCATGATTAGAAAAAGTAAGTTTTTATAATATGAAAACTAAGCAGGGCAGGTAATGGCCAGAGTAAAATAATATGACTCCATGCTGAGAAACTACGCAGTCTGCGGGCAGTTTTATGTGACAGGGAATGTTCACTGGCAATAATAGTTCCGGTGATGGCGCCTGATATAAGCAGGCCACTGAACGTCAGCATTAAATAAAAATTAAGGTTTACTCCGAATCGAAAGCCAGTATGCATGAGTAAGGCAAGCATTAAAGCCAGGCCTATAGTTACATGAGCTATGCGCCAGTATGCAAAATTCCATTTCTGTATGATTTCAGGCCAGCGTTTTCTAATAGAAATAATCGAGATTGTCAGTGAAAGTCCAAGCAGACTATATCCTGATATCTGTTTGAGTAAACTATCTCGCCATAAGAAATCCCAGTTAAGTTCCTGAGCACTTTTGTTATAGAAAATACCTGGTAGCAGGAACAGCAGCAGGCAGATTAAAACACCTGTTACTGAAGTTGCTAACAGAATTTTGTGGCCTTTTGACGGTGTGGGTGTTCCCTGGTTACCTATAAAGTTAGTCAATAGATGGTTGCATGAGCCACATACAGTGGATGCTCCTGTTTTACGTGAAAGTTCCGCAACTGAATCGGCGCCAGATTTTTTTGCTTCATCAAGGCAGCTCCGTGTTACCCCTGTACAGTTACAGACAATGGCATTAGCCGGCCAGTCATTTACATTTTTAGATTCATTTGCAGGCCATAGATAGCCTTCCTTTAAGAATCTATTGATTTGCCATGCCCATACTCTTCTCTCATTGATTACGGCTTCCTGAAGTCTATTGAGTCCCTGCATTTCTCCGGTCGCGATTGCACCACGCAAACGGCCATTAATTACGATGATTTTTCGATAGATGCCTTTTTTAGCATCCTGAAAGCTATGCATCTCCCTGCTTCGGGCCTGCTCACCTGTATTACCGATACTGAATACGGGATAATTGACGACTTTCAAATTGGTTGCAGTGATGGAGCCGGTATAAGTGGCTTTGTTTATGGCGATATTGTATGAAACGATTGCAGCCTGCTCATAGCCGGGAGCAACAAGGCCATAGATTTTATTTCTGTGTTCGGCACATTCACCTATGGCAAAAATATTATCGTCACTGGTTTGTAAGTAATCATTTACACGAATACCCCGGCCAATAGCTAAGCCTGCATTACGTGCCAGTTCGATGTTAGGTGATATGCCCGTTGCAATGATAATCGAGTCGCATTGAATTTTCTCTCCATTGCCCAATACAATGCTTTCTACGCGCAGACTTCCAGAAATTTCCTTCACATAAGTATTGGTTCTAATATTTATATTCAGATTTTCTATATGTTTTTTTAGATAACTGGCCGCATTAATATCCAGTTGATTAAACATAAGCCACATATTATGTTCAATAACCGTGACCTCAGTATTAAAGCGCTGCATAGCACGAGCAGCCTCGAGTCCAAGCAGGCCGCCGCCAATAACAACTGTTTTCTGGGTGCGTATACTTCTGCCAACCAGTTTCTGTGCATCACTGAGATCTCTAAAGGTAAATATATTTTTATGCGATATGCCGTTTATTGATGGAATATGAGGGCTTGATCCTGTGGCTAGAATGAGTTTTGAGTAGTGATACTGCTTTCCCTGACTATCAATAACTGTTTTTGAATGACGGTTAATGTCTATTATTCGGTTATTATAAAAAGTATGAATAAAAGAGTTTTTTGAAAAGCGAGTATCTGTATAAACAGATTCCTCTTTAATTTCCCCCGAAATAAGTGAAGATAGCTTGACTCTGTTATATGGCTTCCAGGGTTCATCACCAAAGATTGCGATGTGCCGGTTTGGGTTGTGTTTTATAAATTCCTGTACCGCATGTACACCCACGGGACCAGAGCCTATGACAATTACGTTATAAGCATGTCGGGTAGATAAACGATCCGCTATTTTCGCTTCTATTAGCATGGTTACTCAGTATCAGAAAATAAAAAGGCGCCATTAAATAAAGAATTAATCTCCATCTGATGACGCCTTTGTCATAATGATTTAACTTAAATATTAGATAGCATGTTCCATGCCATTTTCATTCTTAAGACTGTAAGTGAATGATTTGATATGAAAATATCAATGTTATTTGATAATTATTAGGACAATAAAATAGATATAGATTAAATGGCTGTGCACTATTTATGAGCAATCTGCCCAATACTGATTCAGTAATGAGTGCAGCCGATCATGAAAATATGTTTGATGATGAGCGGGTATTTAAAGAAATCAGGAGTTGAGTTCAGTTGATGTATTGTCAGCAAATCGTTCGTTTAGGAAGGCGATAATTTCTGCTGATTCATATAGCCATTGAGTGTTGCCGTTATCATCAATGCGCAGGCAGGGTACCTTAATTTTGCCGCCTTCAGCTTCCAGTTCATCACGGTATGCTGAGCCACGACTGGCATCACGAAGTTCTATAGGTAAATTCAGTTTATGTATAGTACGGCGAGTGCGCACGCAGAAAGGGCAACGTTTGAACTGATACAGACTCATTTTACTGGCCTGCTGATTTACCTTTTTCTGCTCTTCGGTAGAGCGTTTCATTTTTCTGGGCAGGGTAATGAAATTAATGATAACGACAAGTTGGCCCAGGCTTTCGCGTAATAATTTTAGTAACATGTTGAATGACTCATTGAATTGAATGCAGGCTTATATGGATTATGAAGACTTTGTTTCACCCAGACGATAAGCCTCTAAAAGGGACTGTAATAAATTCGGGTGTTGCTTAAGATCATCAATGGCCATATTTTGTTTGGCAATTTTAGATAATTTTGTAATGACGATATGTTGTTTAAATGCATCTTCAAATGCCTCAATGTCTAATATACCATCGGCAATATAGTTGCTAACCATACCTTTCGCATTGCTAAATATAATGGGTTCGGCCTGCATCATCTCATATTCGTAAGAATATAAATCATAATCACCAGCTTTGGCTAATAATATATATAGATTTGGAAGCTGCCCCGATTTCTGCATGTACTCATCCAGATCCAGATCAATTGAAGGTGTGTGGGTTTTGCCTTTAAATGAAAAAGTAATGGAAGCAGTAACCTGGTTGCTCATGAGTGTGCCTGTATTAACCGTTTAAGAAGTTAAAGCTGTAAACAATAAAGGTAATTTTTCTGGAAGTTTTTCTACATGATCTATAACAGAGTAGCCACCGGGGCCAAAAATATCCTGAATATAATCGTCCGCTTTTTTATCCAGAGTGATGCAATGGGTATGAATGCCTTTGCTAGATAACTCGTCAACAGCTTTGTGAGTATCTTCGATCAACAGTTTATCATCGCTGACATCGATATCTGCGGGTTCACCATCGGTCAAAATCAGCAGTAATTTTTTGTCTGCTTTCTGGCCTTCCAGGTAATGCGAGGCGTGGCGTACTGCCGCACCCATGCGTGTAGAGAAGCCGGGTTCTAAAGCAGCCAGACGCGCTTTTACGCTATCATCCCAGTGCTCGCTAAAACCCTTGATGTGGTGATAACGAACATTATGTCGGGTGTCTGAATGGAAACCAGCGATGGCAAATTTGTCACCGAGTTGTTCAATCGACCAGCCAAGCAAAGTCACTGCTTCACGGCTGAGTTCGAGGATGCTTTGTGTGCAACCATCGGGTACATCATTGAGTGAAGCAGATAGATCCATTAATAATAAAACAGCAAAATCACGGCCAGAATGCTCGTGGCTCATGTTGATTCGTGGATCGGGTTGTGAACCGCTCTTGAAATCAATCAGTGAACGAATTGCAATATCCAGATCCAGTTCACTGCCATCTTCCTGGTAACGTACGCGTGTATATTGCTGTGGTTTTAATAAATCCAGAATACGCTTTAAATAGTTTGCCAGTGCCGAATGTTTTTCCAGGATGCTGTCGATAACTGAAGCATTGCCAGGCGCATGCAGTGACTCGTATAAGGTTACCCAGTCTGGTTTGAAACTGGTCGTGTTGTAATCCCACTCGTGGTAATGACGTGGTGGCAGGCCTTCCGGTTCGACGGTCTCAGAACTTTGTGGTTCACTGGTATCATCTTCGGGCTCATCACTTTCTTCAATGAATAGCCACATGTGGCGGTTGTCATCGCGGTAATCGATCTCGGTATTTTCAAAGCGAACTCTTGGCAAAAGATCGGACTGGCGACGCGTTTTTGCGGTAAACGAAACCGCCAGGTTCAGCATCTCTTTTGTGCTGGATTCACCGTCTTGTAAGGCATCCTGGAATTTTTCAAGGTATTCAAGAATGTCGGGATTTTGATAGCCGTGATTTTCATCAAGCACGGCGCGAGAAAACATCGCCAGTCTATGACGCACACAGGATTCTTTTTCAGATTCACAATCGCCTTCAATTGGTGCCGGGTGCAGAGCGAGAAAATATTTTTTTAGCCCCGGATATTCCCGGATAATTAACTGTTCAATGCGTGAGTCTTCGAAAGCTTCGACGGCAATACGTTGAAACGGTGACAGGTTATCGGCGACCTGACGTTCGGTCCAGCGTTTGTGTGCGGCCATATGCGCCAGCGTAAGGCGGTAGCGATTGATGCCACGGACACCTTTAAGATCGTCATAAACATCGGGCACGCGCATACCGAGCTCGTCATAATAGGGCTGAGGTTTGCGCAGTTCGTCGAAGCCTAAAGAATAAGGAACGAAATATTCTTCTGCCTGCCACATGCTGCGCATGTACATATCCAGCTTGCGCTCATTATCCATGTACAAAGTACCGTGGCGTTCGCGTTGTAACATGGCCTTGGCATCAGCTGACTGAATGCTGAAATAGTCTTTTTGACGTTCGGGGTGGTCGCTGTAGTTGCGTACACCGTACTCGATCCAGTTTTTTAAACCTTCAAGCGAAAGCTGGCTCAACAAATAAGGGATTTGATTTAACAGGACGAGAAAGCCCTGGCTGGAATGGGTTTTGTGATGTCCATGAACCGACGTGGTTGTTTTATCCAGCATGTCAAAAAGGATATCGAAAAAATGCTGCATTTGTTCCAGTGTGCCGAGGCGACGAGAGGCCTCGGGCAAACACTGCATAAACGGCGGAATAGCTTTACCGTTGGGTGAACGCGACATATCCCAGACGTGTTTGGAAACAATTTCGAGTATGGGTTCGCCAACGCGCTTCGCCATCTGCGGCATTTCTTCGAGATAAATCGAAACCGGCTCCCAGCCACGACCGATCATGCAAACCAGTGATGCGCCTGACAGGTATTGTGAAACACCATCATTACTTAAATTACGCAGGGCATCCTTCATGTAGTCATCGAAGCAGTCTTCAATTTGCTCGAAACTGCATTTCAGCTGCTTGCGATGGTGCGGATATTCTGTTGTAACTTCAGTTGTCATAAAAGTTCTTTTCTGCGTAGAAAAAAATCAAAAATATTTTCATCACGGAGGTTGCAGAGGACACAGAGAAAAAATTTAATTTAACAAAACTCTGTGTCCTCTGTGTCCTCTGTGGTTCAAAGCTTCCGCTCCTGCTCACGCCCCTTGCCTACATCCATGTAGGCAAGATTTTTATTTTTAAATTTTAGCCAAAAATAGTATCGATTGAATGAATCAATGTGCTACGAATATCTTTGTCGTCAGTGATCGGGTTGACCAGCGCCATATGGCAGGCTCTTTTGGCTTCAATACCCTTGTTCATCAGGGTTGCTGCGTAAACCAACAGACGCGTTGAAATACCTTCATCCAGTCCGTGCCCTTTCAGGTGGCGAGCAGTGTGTGCAATCTTGACCAGTCTGCCAGCGACTTCTTCATCTATGCTGGCTTCTTTGGCGACAATCGCAGTTTCAACTTTGCTATCAGGGTAATCAAAGTCCAGGCCGGTGAAACGTTGTTTAGTTGACTGTTTCAGGTCTTTCATCAAGCTCTGGTAACCGGGGTTGTAGGAAATTACCAGCTGGAAATCAGGATGTGCTTCGATTAGTTCGCCTTTTTTATCTAGCGGCAAAGTGCGACGATGGTCAGTCAATGGGTGAATCACAACCGTGGTGTCCTGACGTGCTTCAACGATTTCATCCAGGTAACAGATTGCACCGATACGTGCTGCGGTAGTTAATGGGCCATCTAACCAGCGTGTGCCATTAGCATCGAGTAAATAACGACCCACCAGGTCAGAAGCGGTCATGTCTTCGTTACAGGCAACGGTAATTAACGGCTTGCCCAGTTTGTAAGCCATGTGCTCAATAAAGCGTGATTTACCACAACCCGTTGGGCCTTTGATCATTACCGGTAAACGAGCGTCATAAGCCGCTTCGTATAAAGCAACTTCATCTTCCTGTACTTCGTAAAAGGGTTCTTCGGTAATTTTGTATTGTTCGATATCTATATCAGACATTGTTATGTACCTTGTAGACTAAAATTTTTCACCACAGAGGACACGGAGGTCACAGAGATTTGTTTTAGTTAGCTATACGTTTAATTCCGTATTTGAGTCTTAATGCATTAAAGTTAATAAGTAAGCCAATTTTTTTATGGCTTAATTTTAAATATGTAAGCAATTGAGCCTCATGTATCGGTAATGATTTTTCTACTGCTTTTAATTCAACTATTACCGATTTTTCAACTAGTAAATCTATGCGATAACCTGTATCGATTTGTTTATCTTTATATTTTACTGGTAGTGTTAATTGATTCTGAATACATAGATCACGAGATTTTAATTCGTGGATTAAACAGGCTTCATAAGTGCTTTCTAACAGGCCTGGACCAAGTTCAGAATGCACGTTCATAGCCGAATCAACTATCACACCACTAATTTCATTTATTAACACCTCTGTGACCTCCGTGTCCTCTGTGGTGAAAAATCTTTTGTATGTAAAAACTCTATACTATTTGTAGAGAAAAAAAACCCCCGACGTGCGGGGGCCCTTTTTAACTGTTCGTTCGACTTATTTGTGAACGCCCAGTTTGTCTCTCCAGCCTGGGAACAATGCATCAGCATCATGCTCAAACGACTCGAATGCACGAGCAAATTCTTTATGCTCTTTCGCGTATTCGATTGGATCAGCACCCTGTTTCCAGCAATCATATGCCTGATGCAGAGATTTTGCACCTGCTGCAGGAGAATCGATATGACCGTAAGAACCACCACCAGAAGTGTTGATTACGTTACCGTGGCCCAGGTTCTCGAAGAAGCCAGGCAGACGCAGTGCGTTCATGCCACCAGAGATGATTGGAGTAGTCGGTTTCATGCCGTACCATTTCTGGTAGTAAACAGGACCCTGACATTCGTCACGCTCGATCATGTATGCAATCAGTTTGTCAGAAGCATCACCTTCCATTTTGCCGTAGCCCATAGTACCTACATGGATACCAGAAGCACCCATCAGACGTGACATTTTAGCCAGGATGTATGCAGTGTAACCACGTTTTGAAGATGGTGAAGTAACCGCACCGTGACCGGCACGATGATAGTGCAGGTACTGACCAGGATAGTTACGACGTGCAGTAGTAACCATGCCTGGGCCACCCACATAACCGTCAACCAGGAAAGCAACCTGTGAAGCATTTTCACCGAAAGTTTCCAGAACATAGTCAGCACGAGCACACATTTCGTGATGGTCGTCAGCTGTGATGTTGGCAGAGAACAGTTTGTTTTCGCCAGTTTCGTCCTGTGCACGTTTCATTGCATCAGCAACTAAAGGTATAACCTTCTTCATTGGACAGAAAACCTGGTTACCCTGAGGCTCGTCATTCTTGATGAAGTCGCCACCCAGCCAGAACTGGTACGCAGCATCAGCAAAAGGCTCAGGACGTAAACCTAATTTAGGCTTGATGATAGTACCGGCGATGTAACCACCGTTTTCAATAGGACGACCCAGTGCGCGCCACATGTCAGAGATGTCCATAGCAGGACCATCAAACAGACGCAGCATTTTAGGTGGAACGTAGAAGTCGAACATCTGAGCGTTTTTGATATCGCCCATGCCCTGGTTGTTACCAATCGCCAGAGTCAGGAAAGAAACGATCATGGCGCGACCGTCGATGACGTTACGGTCGAACAGTTCGTTCGGGT
>JAPHQX010000105.1 GCA_026196035.1 Gammaproteobacteria bacterium | reverse complement strand
TAAAACGTTGTCACACCAGCATTGGTAGAGCCATGTATTACACCACCTTAACGATTACTTTAGGCTTCTCGATTCTGGCCCTGTCAAATTTTATTCCGATGATTTATTTTGGTGTCCTCACTGGCTTTGCCATGATGATTGCTTTATTAGCGAATCTAACATTACTGCCGTTACTCATTGCGATATTCAAACCCCTTAAAGTAAAATCAGCATAAATAAAAAAGGGCGATAATAATCGCCCTTTTTTACAACATTAATGAGTATGTTTACAAAGAAATTTCCTTGCTCCAGGATACTGTCAAACGCATATCATCCTCATCAGGTCCTGTTCTATCATTTTTTTCAATCGCAAATGTAATATCATTTTTCGAAAGCCCCACTCTTAAATGCATATAATCTTCATTTGCCGGTGAATCAAATTGATAGTTACCGATTAATGCATCCAGAACCAATCCTTTTTTAATTTCATAGTCACCTGAAGCTGACATATAAAAATCACTGTCTGCACCGCCCGCATCAGAATCAATAGTAAACGCCAGCCCAAAGTTAAAATTTTTGATATCCAGGCTCGCATAGAGCTCAGTGAAATCCACATTATTATCCACGGGATACATATACATAATCAGGCCTGCATCATAGGCAATTTCACCCTGTTTTCCGGCAAAACCGGCATAAAGATCATGCTCATAACTATTATCAGCCATGTTTGAGAACCAGGTTCCCGCATAAAGACCCGATTTGTCTTTAAAATCTATGCCACCACTGACCGCTGATTCATCAGCAGACTGAGTTATTCCACGCCAGATATAATTATTTGATATGCCAATATTCCCTGTTAATTCAGCCATAGTAGATCCTGAAAACAGGCAACCAGCCGATACTGCAATACCCAGCCATTTTGTTTTAAGCATTTTTATCTCCCGTTAAATACCATTGTTTTTAAACTGCGAATGCTTTAATTATAAGGTCTTCATATCTCTAAATAAGGATCTGCTTCACACTCGACATCACTACTCAATCACTTCCAGTGCATTGCCATCATAATCCCTGCAAAATATAGCTTTTCTGCCCGACCTGCTTCTGGTGAAAGTAATATTACTCTGCTCAAGCCGGGTTTCAATGGCCGCAATATCATCCACCAGCACTGCTAGATGCCGATCTCTACCACCATGCTCTGGCCGATCTACCATAGAATCAGGATTAGGCAATTCAAGCAGATGAATCTGTTGATTTCCGATATTGATCCAGGCCCCCGGATACCCTAGATCCGGCCTGCTAGCATCGACCTCCAGACCCAGTATTCCGATATAGAATTGAAGCGATTTTTCGGTATTTTCTACCAGCAAACTCACATGATGAATGGATAAAACAGCCACTTTAGTCTCCGTAAGAGGTATAATCTCGCCTCGTTTTAACAAGCACAAGACCCAAGTTTACATGAATCCCGATCTTAATCGCCTGCAACCTTATCCATTTGAGAAGCTGGCAGATCTAAAAAAAGGCATTACGCCTGTCACCGACAAGGCCCATATAGCGCTTTCAATTGGTGAGCCAAAGCATCAACCACCGGCTTTCGTGCTGGATAAACTGGCCAGCTCTCTGGACACCATTGGACAGTACCCATTAACTAAAGGCACGCTGCAACTGCGCAACAGCATTGCCAACTGGCTAATATCCCGCTTTAAGCTGGGTACAGACGCGGTCAACCCTGAAACCCAGATATTACCGGTTAATGGTACACGGGAAGCTTTATTTGCCTTTGCTCAGGCTGTTATCGACCGCAATAAAAATCCACATATTTTGATGCCCAACCCTTTTTATCAGATTTATGAAGGCGCTGCCTACCTGGCAGGAGCCAGACCGGTTTTTTATAACACCACCAAAGATACTGGCTATTTACCTGATTTTGATGCTATTTCCGAAGCTGACTGGCAACAGTGCCAGTTACTCTACATATGTACTCCCGGCAATCCAACAGGTGCCGTAATACCCAAAGAACAATTAAAGAACCTGATTGAGAAAGCTGAAAAATATGATTTTATTATTGCTTCAGATGAATGTTATTCAGAAATTTATTTTGACGAAAACTATCCGCCACCCGGCCTGCTGGAAGCAGCAAAAGAAATGGGCAATGATGATTTCAAGCGCTGCATCGTATTTCACAGCCTGTCCAAGCGCTCTAACCTGCCCGGCCTGAGATCAGGTTTTGTCGCCGGTGATGCCGACATTATTCAATCTTTTTTCCAGTACCGAACCTACCACGGCTGCGCTATGCCACCGGCAACACAGGCCGCCAGCATCAGTGCATGGTCAGATGAACAACATGTCATAAACAATCGTTTGTTATACAAAACAAAATTTAATAGTGTTGTGGAAATACTTTCACCTGTACTGGATGTTACACTACCTGACGCTGGTTTTTATCTATGGCCGCAAACACCGATTTTAGATACTGATTTTGCCCAGAATTTATTTGCCGAGCAGAACGTAACTGTTTTGCCTGGTCAATTCTTATCCCGTGATAGCCATAATATTAATCCGGGGGAAAACCATATTCGTATGGCACTGGTTGCAACCGTTGACGAAACTGTTGAAGCCGCCAGAAGAATTCATCAATTTGTAGAGAAACTGTAATCGGAGACACCGATGGAAGATTTAAAAAATATTATAGAAGAAGCTTTTGAACGTCGTGCAGACATTACTCCACGCAATGCTGAAACTCATGTCAGTGAAGCAGTAGAACAGGTTATTGCCATGCTGGATTCTGGTGAGGCACGTGTTGCAGAAAAACAGAATGGCGACTGGGTTGTAAACGAGTGGCTAAAGAAAGCTGTTTTACTTTCATTCCGTATTAATGACAATGAATTTATTAAAGGCGGCTTCACTAATTATTACGATAAGGTGCAATCAAAATTCGCTGATTACAATACGCGTGATTTTCGCGACTCAGGTGTACGTGTAGTACCACCAGCTACTGCTCGCCGTGGTTCATTCATTGCCCCCAGCGTTGTACTGATGCCATCTTATGTAAACATCGGCGCATATGTTGATTCCGGCACCATGGTTGATACCTGGGCGACTGTAGGCTCCTGTGCACAAATTGGTAAAAATGTACATTTATCTGGCGGTGTAGGCATTGGCGGTGTACTCGAACCCTTACAGGCTTCGCCCACGATTATTGAAGACAACTGTTTTATTGGCGCACGCTCAGAAGTGGTCGAAGGCGTTATTGTTGAAGAAGGCTCAGTCATCTCAATGGGTGTTTACATCGGTCAGAGCACAAAAATATTCAACCGCGAAACAGGCGAAGTCACTTACGGAAGAATCCCCAAAGGCTCAGTTGTAGTTTCAGGTAACCTGCCATCGAAAGATGGCACATACAGCCTGTATTGCGCCGTCATTGTTAAACAGGTTGACGCAAAAACACTGAGCAAAGTAGGCATTAATCAGCTGCTTCGCGATATTGATTAATTATATTTTCCGCAAATACACGCAAATGAACGCTATTTTTTAACCTATTAATTATGTTTTTATTTGCGTTAATTCGCGTCTATTTGCGGACTTATATTTTAGTAAAATGATTACACTCTACGGCATCCCCAACTGCGACACCATGAAAAAAGCTCGCAAGTGGCTCGATCAAAACAAAATTGATTACAGGTTTCACGACTACAAAAAGCTGGGCGTACCCGAAAAGCAGCTTAAACAGTGGGTAAAACAACTGGGCTGGGAAACACTACTGAATAAGCGTGGCACGACCTGGCGCAAGCTGGATGAAGCAGTCAAAGAAACAGTCAATCAAAAATCAGCCATTCAAATTATGCTGGATAATCCGAGCATCATTAAACGACCGGTACTTGATGCCAATGGAAAAATAAGTGTTGGTTTTTCAGAACAGGACTATAAAGCAGATTTACTCTAATCACTCAAGAAGTGATGCATAACGAATGCTATCCATCAAAGAATCATAATCATCAGATGCATCAACCGACTGCTGCTCAATCCCAGTCTCTGTTCTGCCTTTCTGAATAGCCGAAGATTTAGCCTTGCTTATGATTTTGGCCCTTTCCTCTCTAATACCAAACTCCTGCTTAATTTTCTGTTCAAGATTAACCAGATGACGCTGCTGAATTAAAGCAGTTAATTTTTCCAGCTCACTATTATCATCTTCTGCACAACACAACAGAGGCTGCTGATCATCGCCCTGATTTTTATCCGCAGAAAGATATTTATCCTGATAGATTAGATGCAGGGTAGTTAATAATTTACGCATCTTGACCTCAGATAAAGGCAGCAGATCCAGCGATTGATATAGCGTACTAATCGCATCAAAAGGATATTCCTTATATTTTTCTACGAAATTATTCACTAGTGAACACAAATAACGCGTTGCAGATTCTTTATCTGCATAATCAAAATTACTTTCGTATGTCAGCTGTAGAATAGACATAAGATCATTAACCTGATCCGTCGGTATACTATTTAATTCCAGAGAGTGATAAAGAATTTTTACCGCATCAACAGGATATGCGTTAAAACGACCAACATAAGCTTCGGTGAATTCACCCATTATGCTCATCAGCTCATGCTTTGATATATTCGAATCTTTTATGGCTGCCAGTATCGCCTGGCGATGATCATCCAGTGTAAGTGGCGGCACCTCGACAACAGTAGCCTGATGCTCATTGATTTCGGCAGTGGCATTTTTTAATGAAAAATCAGGATTGCCATTTTCAGGACTATGAAGTTTCCATTGGCTACTTAGTGTCTGATTAGTAACAAAATCAGCTCTTTTATCAATAGCATCTGCCAGCCTGTAAAAACCATTGCTCGAAGGTGATGTCGGTTTATACTGGATAATCGGGTTCTGCAAACATACCGCTGATGATAACAATTCGTCTTTTAATACCGAACCCAGAAAGTCGGGCCGATAATTAAGATATTTTTCCACAGCATCTGCAAATCGACTGTATATTTTCTGCGCTCTCTGTTCTGTCGAGACTGAATTAACAACGATATTAACTTTTTTCTCATGGCCTCTTTTTTTCAGTACACGCAACAATGAGAAGGCATCAGTCAATGAAGTAGGCTCTGGAGTAATCACTACGATACTCTGATTAGCTGACTCAACAAAAGAAAGAACCGTGGAATCTATACCTGAAGATGTATCCACAAGCAGGTAATCAAAATCATGCTCCAGGGTTTCCAGCGCCTGAATCAGACGTTGCTGGGCATGTAGTTGCAGACCAACAAAATCAGCAATACCGGAAGCTCCCGGCACAATATAGAGCCCACACTTCTGTAGCAAAATATCTCTAATCTCTTTTTCACCACTCAGCACATGCTGAAGCGTGAACTCTGGAGCCACTCCAAGCAGGATATTTATATTTGCCAGATTAGAATCCGCGTCAAACAGACATACCTTGTAACCCTTCTGAGAAAGAGCTATCCCGGTATTGACTGTTACACTGGTTTTTCCAACCCCCCCTTTACCGCTGGTTACAGCTAGGATTTTGGGTGCAGGTGTTTTCTGATCCATACTATGAGACATTTAATATCAAATTCCATAAAAGCCAAAAATGAAGACCCCTTAAAAAAAACCTTATACATCCAGCCAAAATAAATGGTTTTTATTTTAAATTCAGCCAGTTATAAACAAAAAAAGGAGTCTTATCAGCTGCTTACAATAACATATAAGCCAATAATTACCGATACACAGCCTGTCTAAAATCACAATATTCTGTGATTAAGCACGTTTAATGAAACCCTGTTTGAATTAAAGACGAGAATTTATTTACAAAAACCCGGCTAATGCTACATTGACAATAGTAAAAAATGTAATATTATTAATAAGATGCGAGAAATAGCAACCAAATTACTTGAGGAAGCAGGGGTAAACAAATTACCCTCTTTACCTCATATTCTAATTAAACTACTCAGCGCCTGTCGTGATGATAACGTTAGCTTTGATAAAGTAACTGAAATTATCAGTAAAGATGCAGCTTTAAGCGCAAAAGTTATTTCTGTTGCCAATTCGCCTGTATATTGCCATACCCGTAATCTGACATCATTTAAGCACACACTCATGTATCTTGGACTTGATACAATTAAGTCCATCGCCATCACGGCTTCAGTACAGCAGTTTTTCTCTAAATACAGTACCCATAAGAACACATTCCTGAAAGATTTCTGGAAACATGCATTGAGCTGCGCCATCATTGCCAGATCACTGGCCAAACTAACCAGTTATAAATGCGCTGAAGAAGCTTACCTGGCAGGTCTATTACATGACATAGGCAAACTGGTACTGGAAAATAATGCCAATTTTGATTACAACAAAATTGATCATGCCAGCCACTCAACTGAAGAGCTGCTGGCCATTGAAAAACAGAATTTCAATATTTCCCATGATGAACTGGGTGGTAGATTACTCACCAAATGGGATATAACAGAAAGCATCAGTGATGCAGCCAGATTCCATCATGCAGACATTGAAGAGATACAGGAAGCTCATCAACTAACCAAAATTATTAATCTCGCGAATAAACTGGCACTCAATACATCTGAACAAAACAATTCCTCATTTGAATATGCACACAGACTATTTGATTTATCAGAATCATTAATCAACGATATGGTTAACAGTGCCAATGAAGAAGTTTCAAAAGTTGCAAAATCGTTAAATATTGATATTGGTGATGATGATACGAAACAGATAGAACTGGCCCAGGAAGTCAGAGATATCGCATTTAGCAAAGGAACACATCTACCACTCGAAGAAAATGAAAGCCACTCAATTTTCTCATCTATACAGAAATGCACGATGCTTTTACTGGGTATACGTAAAAGCATTATTTTTACCTACAATAAAGACAACAATAGTGTAAG
>JAPHQX010000066.1 GCA_026196035.1 Gammaproteobacteria bacterium | reverse complement strand
CATCCACAACCACGGGATGCCGGGGCACGGGAAGTCAAAGCAGAAGAAGAAAAATTCACCGGTTTTGTGTTTAAAATTCAGGCCAATATGGATCCGCAGCATAGAGATCGAATTGCTTTTCTGCGTATTTGTTCAGGTACCTATCACAAAGGTATGAAGGCAAAGCAGGTGCGTATCAAGAAAGACGTCAAGCTGGGTGATGCAGTGACCTTTATGGCATCAGATCGTGGTCACGTGGATGAAGCCTATGCTGGTGATATTATCGGTTTACATAATCACGGTACGATTCGTATAGGTGATACCTTTACTCAGGGTGAGGATCTTATTTTTACGGGTATTCCAAACTTTGCGCCTGAATTATTTCGTAGAGCACAGTTACGTGATCCTCTGAAAATGAAAGCGCTACAGAAGGGATTGATACAGTTGTGTGAAGAGGGTGCGACTCAATTGTACAGACCATTAAATAATAACGACCTTATTCTGGGTGCTGTTGGTGTGTTGCAGTTTGATGTGGTTGCTCACCGTCTTCAAAATGAATACGGTGTCGATTGTTCATTTGAAAATGTTAGTGTGACAACGGCTCGTTGGGTTGAATGTGATGATGAGAAGATGCTCGGTCAGTTCAAGGAGAAAGTGGCAAATAATCTCGCTCTGGACCATGCGGGTGATCTGGTATACATAGCGCCTACTCGAGTTAATCTGGATATGACAATGGAACGCTGGCCGGACATTAAATTCCTGGCAACACGTGAACACGGTATATATGAAGTTTAGTTTTCTGCTTTAGTTGTCTTGTCTATTCGAGAATAAATAAACTTTTCAGGCCCATCTGTATTTAGATAAATGACCAGACCGAGTGCTGGATAAATTAGTTTTTCTGTTGATTCGGTAATCGACTCTCTTTCTTCCGGTTCACCGAATCGTTGCGAAATCATATTGTTATCATAATCAATATAGGGTTTATAAATAAGCTGTTTTACTGGTGTAGTCAGTAAGTCCATTAGCATACTTTCACGAACTAGCTGGTATTGACCCTGTTTGGTATCAACAGCCTGTTGTCGAACTTTTTCAAGATCTGTTTCAGAAATATCATATATTAAATCTATTTCTGCTAATAAACCGGCCAAATTTAATTCATCAAAATGCGCCAGTAATACGGTTTTGCTGTTTGATGTGACTAAACGTGTTTCTGAAAAATGTGCAAATATCTGATGAGCATCCTGAATATTTGTCTTACCCAGGGTGATACCCATAATTCTGCTTGAGCCATTTTCCAGTATCTGAATATTCCATGGCATAGCATCATCCAGTTGATCAATGTCATCGCTACCGATTACAGCAATCAATAAGGCCGTGCCAATCATTAACAGAATTAGAAAAGTTCTATTCATTTAACTCTTTGATAGTCAGATATTATCTATACTATATAGACTTTTAGATAAGATAAACAAGCCCTTATAAATATTGTTATATAAATCATGAAAATAATAAGAGATAAACAGGTATGGGGATGGGTGTTTTATGACTGGGCTAATTCAGTATTTGCTACAGTCGTTATTGCCGGTTTTTTCCCCGTGGTTTTCAAACAGTACTGGGCAAGTGATTTAAGTTCGGAGCAGAGTACCTTCTGGCTGGGTTCAGCAAATTCTGTTGCGAGTCTGATAGTTGTCCTGCTTGCGCCCATATTAGGCAGCCTGGCTGACTGTGCCGGTATTCGAAAACGACTGTTACTGTTATTTATGTTGCTCGGTGTTGCTGCCACTATGATGTTTTCGACCATTTCTGCTGGTTTATGGTGGCTGGTTCTTGTTGCTTATATATTCGGAATTCTGGGCTTCATGGGTGCCAATATTTTTTATGATGCCATGCTGGTTGAAGTCAGTCGTCATCATCACATAGATAAAATTTCAGGACTGGGTTTTGGCTTTGGTTATCTGGGAGGTGGAATTTTATTAGCCTTATGCGTATTTATGACAGAGCAACCGGTGATATTTGGTTTTAAGGAAGTCATTGATGTTGTTCTGTTTTCATTTGTCTTAACAGCCATCTGGTGGTTTGTATTTTCTCTGCCACTGGCTTTCTGGGTTGATGAATCACGTCCTGTGGCCGTGCAAAAAGTATCGGTTCATCGGGTCTTTTCTGAAATGTTCGCTACCTTCAGGCATGTTCTGGGTGACAAACAGATAAGCCTGTTTTTACTGGCTTACTGGATATATATTGATGGTGTCGATACGATAATTCGTATGGCTGTTGATTATGGCCTGGCGCTTGGTTTTGATTCGGGTGATCTGATTATTGCACTACTGATTACTCAGTTTGTCGGCTTTCCTGCCGCTATAGTTTATACACACATTGGTGATCGTATTGGTACACGAAAAGCACTGTTTGCCGGGCTTGCTGTTTATACTCTGATTACGCTATGGGGTTATCAGATGGAGTCTGTAGCTGAATTTTATGGTCTGGCAATTATGATAGGGCTTGTTCAGGGCGGTGTGCAGGCACTGAGTCGATCATATTACGCACGGATGATTCCGGCTGAAAGAGCGGCAGAATATTTTGGGATCTACAATATGATGGGAAAATCGGCGGCTATTCTGGGCCCGGTGTTAATGGGGGGCATTGCTGTGCTCACTGATAATCATCGATATTCTATTTTATCAATTATGGTTTTATTTGTTTTAGGTATGTTATTGCTGTTAAAAGTGAAAGATCCGGTAAGAGCAGCATAATGGATGTAGTTGATGCTCGAGACAGTTTTCTTTCATGGAACAATCATCAGCTTGGCCAGCTGATTGAAGACTATGATCTGTCACAACAGTCCGCTTTAAGTCTGGTTCCCTTCCTGTTACAGGTTAATCATCGCCTGCTACCCGGTTATCACAGTCCTGATACGCTTCATGGTATATATAATTATACACCTGACAGGTCAGTTATCGTTGAAGCAAAGAAAATCAATAATCGATTTACCTATAACGATAAAGCTATTTTAACTAATCCACCGATTGATTCGGTGTTTGTTCAGCGCCCGGTGTTCGGTAATGAAATTATTATCTGGGTTGTTGGCAGTCCAACACTGGCATATGAACATAAAAAAGATATTGAAAATAAACTTTCAAGAATTATTACCTGGCTTAAAACCCGCGAATTAAAAGTGCAGGGCCATATGATCTCAGCAGATCAGCTTGCTGATGCAGCACTGTTTCAGAAATTAAAATCCGGCTTTTCATCAGCATCACTGTTTCTTGATGGTTTTTATGCTGAAAGTTTTTTAATGGCTGGAAAATATCCTGTCTGGTGGCTGGTGCCGCCAGAAAAGGAAATTAATTACGACGAATTTGTCACGCATCTTAATCAGGCCAGGTACGTCAGTGTAGATGAATATATTAATCTGGGTTGTACTGGTGGTGTCGCTCAAAGTGAGATACTGGATCAATCCGTGTCAATAGCATTTTCTGCGCATAAAGATCCAGAATCAACCTGGCTTAAATTGTTATTGCTGGAAAAGAAGCAGCGACAATTACCGGAAGTTGACGGTATTGCCTGGCGCTTAAAAAATATTATATATGCCGCGGGTAAAAATGTTCGTGAAACCTCTCCTGTGAGTTTATATAAAATACTTCTGCAGGAGTCGATGGATGATTTATCGGTGGCTATATATGATCATCCCATACCCTTAAATAAGCTGGTTATTTTTCTATGGCAAAATATTGAATCAAAATCAAAACAGTTGTTAATGGCTGTTTCCGGTGATCATGATCGTCAGTTACAAACATCAAATATTACTGACGTCGTTATGTATCTTAATTTACATAAGGCCTTATTTTCAGAGATCAGGCTGGTTTATGAAATTATCCTGGATCATTTTGAACAGCATGCGGATAAAGATCAAAGCATTTCACAATTAGCAAAAAATATTCAGTTATTTCTTTCGGACTCTGACAATAAAGTATCTATTGTTAATACACGAAATAATGCGAGCATCATACAGCATCGAATAGTCATCAGGCATAACGTTTCACGTGATCAATGGATGCTTAATATCGAGCTGGGTGAAGAGGAAGAGCGTAAAGTTTCTACCTTTAATAGTCTGCTGTCACTGATTTCATGGGCATGGCTCAACCGAATTGTTGATCTATCAAGCCAGGTATCCGTTGATTGTCCATTAAGGCTGGTTAAACAGATTGAAGCACGTTATGCATTAGAAATTTTAATTCAACGGGTTGATCCTGATGTGATATCGAATATCAGCAGGCAGGCGCTGGAATATCCAGTTCATCCGGTATATTCGTTGTTGTTCTTTAATTTGTTGATCACGGAAGATTTTAGGCAACGTGTTGCAGACATGACTGATCAGGATGATCCTCTGAATTTTGGTCATTCCTCAGAGAATTTACTAACCAACTGTGAACAGTTAATTGTCGATAGCTGGGGAGGCGTAGAGGTTCGTCAATACAGTGGTAATGATGGGGTGTTGCAGTGTTTATGTGACTGGACTGGGCATGCGCCACTATCTGATATGAAAGTGCCTATGCCGCTACAGCCTTATGGTTATGCTTCCGGTGAAAGCACTTATCTTGCGCAACGTGTTGAGCTGCTTTATGACGAGCTTATTCAGTATTTTTATCAGAAGAAACAGCATCAGGGTCGTTTTATTGTTCGTATTTCTGATGAGTATTATTTTGTTCAGGCTGAGGATGATAGTCTGGTTCCACAAAAGCTGGGTAGTGAACCAGAATTGCTGGGATATCTGGGGCAGCCAAATGAAGAATTTAGATCTTTTGCCCTCGATAGATATTCAATGCTGGAAACACCGTTACATTTTATTGCTGAATTTAACAAGCCAGGTGTAATACAGGTTTTTTTCAGAGTGACTAATGTTTATGTAGAAACTTATGTAATGGATGAGAAGGGCTCTCTCTGGAGCCATAAACAGCTCTGGTTTGGCAAGGAAAGTTACATTACCCACTGGTTTTTATTGATTCGTAATATTCGTAATCGACTTAAAAAAATAAATTATCAGGACAAAGAATTACCAACACTTGAGATTAATCAGATTACTAATAATCAGTTAGGTGCTTTTGAGTTTTATCCTGTCGGTGCTGAATCGCTGGATGGTAGTAGTGATTTTATTAATATGAAGGTTAGCGTGAACTCTCAAAGTGAAGGTGAGCAGATTAATATATCCTGTGATGGCGTGAAATTTAATTCATCAGATTATGCAGATAGGGTACTGGATGAATGCGCTGCTTTCCTGAAAACCAAAATGGCAAATGAAGGACGACGATTCATATTTGTTACGGATATCGATGTGCCGCTTAAATTTTATGGTGTCGATAGCCGGGATGACATACAGGTAAGCCACTTCCTGCGTTATAAAGGTAATATTGAAAAACGACTGGCTAAACTACTGGGTAACCCGGTATTTTAATGGGCTTCCAGTTTGGCCAGTTCTGCGAGTATTGAAACCACCAGTGATTCTCCCTGTGGTCCAATCTTGTCACATAACATGTCAGTATTCCGTTCACCGTCCACCAGTGGCTTAAGTAAGGTACTGAATCTTGCCAGGTCGCCCTGAGTATTCGACATCTGTTCAGCCATCGAACCTAACATAGACAGGGCATTGGCATCACCACGACTGGCATCGTGGATCAATTGAGCCAGCATAGGTGCAGCCATAGCAGGATCAGCCTGCTGTTCGGGGTCGGGCAGAGTCGACGGATTTTGAATGCCTTTTAGAATCGCATCAACAATAATACCATCTTCTTCATCGAGTCCATTAAGAAGACTATTGTCTCGATCACCCTTAATTATTTTTCGAATCGCCGCAACCAGTTGTACCCAGCCATTCTCCTCAGAAATTTTCAGCACCTGTTCAACATTGGGCATTAATGAAGGATCATTAAGTGCTTTCACAATGGTGACGACCAGTCCAGCATGGACCTGTAACACTTGTTGTTGTCTTTCGGGTGCAATATTCATAACAGATAGGTTCCCTGATTATTTTCTGGGATCAATAGTATGACAAAGGTCTGATTAAGTAAAATCCTGAAGGGTCAGTCTCCATACAGGGAGACTGGCCGCTGACAGAGCTGATTATAAGGTACTGATTTTCTCAGCCTGTTCCTGCAGTTGTTTTACAGCACTTTCCATTTCAGCAACACGTTTACGTTCTTTTCCAATTACAGCTTCTGGTGCTTTATCGACAAAGTTTGGATTATTTAATTTGGCATTGCTTTTCTCAAGATTGCTTTCGAGTTTTCCAATTTCTTTCTGTAAACGTGCCAGTTCAGCATCTTTATCAATTAAGCCTGCAAGTGGAATCAGTAGTTTCATTTCACCGACAAGAGCTGTGGATGATTCAGGTGCCGTTTCATCGTTGCCCAGCCAGTTAACAGAGTCCAGTTTTGCCAGCGTCATAACGAAAGATTCATTTTGCTGAAAACGCTGTTTATCCAGTTCGCTAGCATTCTGTAAAATAAGTGGCAGTGGTTTACCCGGTGCAATGTCACTTTCTGAACGAATGCGGCGAATACCCATGATAAAGGTTTTAACCCACTCCAGTTCTTCTTCTGCCTGATGATCAATTAAAGCATCATCAGTTTCCGGAAATGGGCGCATCATAATCGTTTCACCTGCAATACCGGTGAGTGGTGCAACCTTTTGCCAGAGTTCTTCTGTAATATAAGGCATAAATGGATGATTCAATCGCAGTATGGTTTCCAGAACATTAACCAGTGTTTTGCGTGTCCCACGTTTTGCGGCTTCAGATGAACCCTCTTTCATTAATACGGGTTTTGACAGTTCAAGATACCAGTCACAGTAATCTTCCCAGACAAAAGCATAAAGATCATGGGCAGCCAGATCAAAACGATAGGATTCAATATGTTCACGAATGGTTTTTTCAACGTTTTGCAGACGTGACAGTATCCAGCGATCCGCCAGTGATAATTCAATGTCATCATTATTAATGCCGGTGTCCTGATCTTCTGTATTCATTAATACGTAACGCGTGGCATTCCATATTTTGTTACAGAAATTTCGGTAACCTTCGATACGATGTAAATCAAAACGAATATCACGACCGGTTGAAGCAAGTGCTGCAAAGGTAAAACGTAATGCATCGGTACCGAAAGCGGGAATACCATCAGGAAAATGTTTACGCGTCGACTTCTCGATTTTCTTCGCCATCTGTGGTTGCATTAAACCACCGGTGCGTTTTTCAACCAGTGTTTCTAGCTCAATACCGTCAATCAGATCAATCGGGTCGAGTACATTGCCTTTTGATTTTGACATTTTCTGGCCTTCAGCATCACGTACCAGACCATGAATATAAATTTCCTTAAACGGTACATCATCCATGAACTTAAGCCCCATCATAATCATCCGGGCCACCCAGAAGAAAATAATATCGAAACCGGTGACCAGTACACTGGTGGGGTAGAACTGTTTTAAACGATTGGTGTTTTCAGGCCAGCCCAGAGTAGAGAAGGGCCAGAGTGCAGACGAAAACCAGGTATCGAGAACATCTTCATCCTGTTTTAATTCAATATCATCAGCCAGTTTATATTTTTCACGTACGGCGGATTCATTATCGGCCACATAGACTTTGCCGTCATTGTCGTACCAGGCCGGTATTCTATGACCCCACCAGATTTGTCGGGAGATACACCAGTCCTGAATGTTGTTCATCCATTCAAAATACGTTTTGCTCCAGTTTTCTGGTACAAATTTAATATCACCATTGGCTACAGCATCACGTGCCGGTTTTGCCAGGGGTTCAACTTTTACATACCATTGATCAGTGAGATAAGGTTCCACCACCGCACCGGAACGATCCCCTCTGGGAACCATGAGTTTATGGTCTTCAATTTTTTCCAGTAAATCCAGATCACGTAAATCATGAATTACCATATCGCGGGCTTCATAACGATCATAGCCACGGTATTTTTCAGGTGCCTCATCATTAATACAGGCACTAACTGTGAGTATGTTGATCATGGGTAAATCGTGACGTTTGCCCATTTCATAGTCATTAAAATCATGGGCCGGGGTGATTTTTACACAGCCTGAACCGAATTCAGGATCCACATAATCGTCACCAATGATGGGGATCTCACGTCCCACCAGTGGCAGGGTAATGGTCTTACCAATGTATTTTTTATAGCGCTCGTCTTCCGGGTGAACCGCGACAGCCGTATCACCAAGCATGGTTTCAGGACGGGTCGTGGCCACCACCAGATGTCCCGAACCATCGGTCAATGGATAACGCATATGCCATAAATGGCCGGATTCTTCTTCGGAGATGACTTCCAGGTCTGACACGGCGGTATGCAGAATGGGATCCCAGTTAACCAGGCGCTTACCGCGATAAATCAGATCTTCATCGTAAAGGTCAATAAATACCTTGTGAACGGCGGCTGACAGGCCTTCATCCATGGTGAAGCGTTCATGCTGCCAGTCCAGAGAACCACCCATACGGCGTAATTGCTGGGTAATCTGGCCACCTGACTGTTCTTTCCACTGCCAGACACGATCAGTAAAGGCTTCGCGCCCCAGATCATGACGGCTTTTGCCTTCGGCATTAAGCTGGCGTTCGACCACCATCTGGGTGGCAATACCCGCGTGATCCGTCCCCGCCTGCCACAGGGTGTTGTTGCCTTTCATGCGGTTATAACGGATCAGAGCATCCATAATGGTGTCCTGGAATGCATGCCCCATGTGTAATGTACCGGTGACATTGGGTGGCGGTATCATGATGCAGTAACTCTCCGAGTCTGCATCATTCTCACGAGGTGAGAAATAGCCCTGGTCTTCCCAGGTCTGGTACCATTTTTGTTCGATAGTTTGCGGGTTGTAGGTTTTTTCCATGCCAGCTTCAAAATCAGTAGAAAAAAGAAGCGGAATTATACCGTATAGACGGCCTGATCGTTAGTGATCAGCGGTATTTACTCCGTACTGGCTGTCAGGCTGCTGAATTTTTATATTTTAAAAGATGAAAAGAAAACGCCAATGAACGCAAATAAACGCTAATATTTGTTATGTACACCTGCGGTGTACGACACTCAAGGTATCTTTTTGTTTTTATTCGCGTGAATTCGCGTTCATTTGCGGATTAATATTTTTTCAGTTTTTAGAGAGTTTTTGCAGGATTTTTTTGGTCAGGGTTTCTTTTAGCTGGGCTTCAATGGCTGGCAGGGTTTCAGCCATGGCCTGCTGAATCAATGTATCAAGGGTTTCTTTGAGTTCATCATTATTCAGTAATTCTGTTTCTTCATCTGATGAGTTTATTTCATCATCAAAAACACTGGCATCAAAATGATTTCTCATTGACTCATCACCTGGCTGGATGATGTCAGTTAAGGTTGGAATATTGTCCTGATGGTTTTCACTAATCATATTATTTTATTTCGTGATGAGGTTATTTAAAAACATTACTTTATTTCATGGTGATAAAGTTCGTAACCTCGTGCTTTATAAATTTTATAATGCTCGCGGCCCGTTTGTTTTCGGCTTTCCTGCTGATTAAGTATTTCAGCAATGCGATCAAAAGCACGGGTATCTACAGGTGTTATAGACGACAAATTAATCATTGTCTGAAAGTCTTTATATTCTGCTGCCTGATGACTAATTATAATGGGCTGATCGTCATTTGCTGAGCCTGTATCTATGGTGTGAGGTAAAAAACTATTTTCACTGATGGTCCATAACATATTATCCAGAATACGGCTTTCTTCAGCGGTTTCAGTCTGAATCAGGATACGGTGTCCCTGTTGATAGGCTTTATCAGCCAGTCTGCAGGCAAATTTCTGCAGACTCAGCGGGTTTTGATCTTGCAGAATATAAAAATCAACTCTGGTCATGCAACAGGGTTATAGTTTTTGTTCAGCAATATAGTTAAGTAAATATTGTGTCAGTAATGGCACCGGGCGACCCGTAGCACCTTTCTGTTTCCCAGAGCGCCAGGCAGTGCCTGCGATATCCAGATGTGACCAGTGATATTTTTTGGTAAAACGAGAGAGGAAACATGCTGCCGTTATAGTGCCTGCTTCTTTACCACCAATATTAGCGATATCCGCAAAGTTGCTGTCCAGCTGTTGCTGGTAATCGTCCCACAGAGGTAATTCCCAGCAACGGTCACCAGATATTTTACCGGCGTTCAATAAATCATTAATCAGTGGATTATGATTGCCCATTAAACCCGATGGATGATTGCCCAGTGCAATAATGCAGGCGCCGGTGAGTGTGGCAATATCAATCACCACATGGGGATCATATTTACCTGCATAGGTCAGTGCATCACATAAAATTAATCGACCTTCAGCATCCGTATTTAATATTTCTATCGTGGTACCTGACATACTGGTCACAATATCACCGGGTTTGGTCGCTAAACCATCAGGCAGATTTTCAGTTGCCGGCACTATGCCGACTACATTAATGGGTAACTGTAATTCGGCGCAGGTACTCATCACGCCAATAACACTGGCCGCACCACACATGTCATATTTCATTTCATCCATGGCCGCACCGGGTTTCAAACTAATCCCGCCTGAGTCAAAAGTCACACCTTTACCCACAAACACGATGGGCTTCTGATTTTTATCACCACCGGCGTATTCCATGGTTATGAGTTTTGCAGGTTGTCGACTGCCACGAGAAACAGAGAGGAAAGAGCCCATCTTAAGTTCTTCCATATCGCTTTCTTCAAGAATCTCGACTTTCAGGTCACGGTAAGTTTTACCTAATGCTTTTGCCTGTTCCGCCAGATAGCTGGGTGTACAGATATTACCGGGTAAATTGGCCAGATCTTTGGCCAGTGTCATGCCTGAGGCGATGGCCATGCCATTACGCACCGCCTGTTCGCTATCGGGTAATTCACGTCGACTGGGTACACTGAAAATAATTTTTCTTAATGGACGGCGAGTACTTTCTTTTACTGTTTTTAACTGGTCAAAGCTATACAGGGCATCTTCAGTTGCCTGTACTGCCTGACTGACTTTCCATGCGATATCACGGCTTTTTATCGGTAGCTCGGTAAGACAGGAAAAAACTTCTGTTGCACCCCGTTCATCAAGGAATTTAGCCACCATATTATTGGTTTTCTGAAAAGATCCCGTATCAAAGTTTTTTTCTCTACCGCAACCAATGAGCAAAACGCGATCACATAAGGTATTGGGTACGTTATGTAATAACAGGGTCTGCCCCAGCTTGCCTTCACATTCTCCACGACGTATTAGATTTGCGATATAACCGTCACTGGCTTCATCCAGAATCTGTGCCGAATGGGATAATTTACGGGATTCAAATACGCCAACGGCGACGCATGAAATACGTTGTTTTTCGGGGCTGCCACTTTTAACCGAGAATTCCATACAGGCTCCAGGATTATGTTAGTGTTGAAACGTATTTTATCGATTGTTCGCTGATAAATGACGCTTGAACGATGTTTAACTGAAAAATCGTTAAGAATACATTGAAATATTAAGAATCTATGACAGGGGATTTTATTCAAAGATTCAACTTATATACAGTTGGATATGAAAAAAAAACTAAAATAAGCGTAAAATATCAAAAAAAATATCCAGGAAATCCTAATTAAACGTTATTTCTCCATTATTGACCGTTATATCTCTAAAGAATTACTGCTGACCTGGCTGGCGGTAACATTGGTGCTGATGCTGATTTTACTCAGTAGTACACTGGCTCGCTTACTGGGCAAGGCGGCAGACGGTTCATTACCGGCAGATACGATTTTTCCTCTGTTATTGATTACCAGTGCCCGTTATCTGATTCTGCTAGTCCCCTTAAGTCTCTATCTGGGAACCCTGCTGTGTTTTAGTCGTCTGTATAAAGATAATGAAATGGCGGTGATGTCAGCCTGTGGCATAGGTTTTAAACGACTCTACAGACCTTTGTTGATAGTATCTGTACCGGTTAGCATCGGCATGCTGCTACTGACTCTTTTTATTATGCCAGGTGTTTCCCAGCAGGCACAGATGCTAAAAGCAGAAATAGAGAACCGTTCAGAACTCAGTGGTCTGGAAGCTGGACGCTTTAATGCTTCCAGTGATGGTAATGCCATTATGTTTCTGGAAAAACAGTCCGATGATGGAACACATATGGATAATGTTTTTGTTCATCAAAAAGGCAAAGACACAACCAATGTCGAAACCGCGAAGACAGCCAGCCGGTTTATCGATGAACATCAGCGCCAGTTTATTCTTTTTAAAAATGGTAGTCAGTATGAGGGCACGCCGGGCCAGTCGAATTACCGAATTATCGAATATGAGAAACACGGTATTCATGTGCCAGAGAATGAACTGGTTAATCAGATAAAACGTCGAGATGCCCTGGCAACGACAGATCTCTGGAATTCTAAAAAACCCGGTGACAGGGCCGAGTTGCAATGGCGATTATCTATCCCTCTGGCAACATTTTTGATGGCCATACTGGCCTTACCCTTGAGTTACACCACGCCAAGAAAAGGTCGTTATTCAAAACTGGCGCTGGCCATATTTATTTATCTTATCTACTCAAATATGCTGGGTATAGGCGAAACCTGGGTACAACAACAGAAGGTGCCTGACTGGTTAGGTATCTGGTGGGTGCATGGCTGTCTGCTGATATTAATATTTTTCTGGTTAGTCAGACGTTCAGGTGGTTTTCAGCAGCTATTTAGAAGTAAAACAATATGAAGGTTCTTGATCAGTATATTGGGCGCACCGTTATTGGTGGTACTTTAATGGCATTGCTCGTGCTAGGTGCTCTGCTGGCCTTTGTTGATTTTGTTTCTGAAATGGGTGATGTGGGCAAAGGTCAGTATGGCATTGTTGAAGTCATCGCTTACGTTGTGCTGAGTTTACCAAAACGTATTTATGAGTTGTTTCCAACAGCCGTTCTATTAGGCAGCTTATTAAGTCTGGGTGCACTGGCGGGTAACAGTGAGTTGATTGTCATGCGTGCATCAGGTATTTCTATTGCACGCATTGTACGTTCAGTCATGCAGGCGGGTGTTGTACTGGTGATACTGGTCTTACTGGTGGGAGAATTATTAGTGCCGCCCAGTGAACGTAAAGCGCAAACCGTCAGGGCCGCCGCATTGAAACAGAGTATTTCTCTGGGTGGGCAACACGGTTTCTGGGTGAAAGATGGTTTACGTGTAATGCGAGTGGGCCGTGTTTATCCTGATATGCAACTGGGTAATCTGGAAATTTATCAACTCAATGAACAGAAAAAGGTAGAACAGATCTATCATGTAAAATCAGCACGGTATCGAGCTGATAAATGGCAGTTAAAAAATATTGATTACAGTGAAATAGGCGACACGGGCGTTAGTAGTTCATATATTGCAGCGCTGGAATGGACAGAGTTATTTAATCCTGACCTGTTTAATGTGGTCAGTGTTAAACCGGATAATATGTCTGCAGTCGATTTATACAAATACAGTAATTATCTGGCAGATAATCAACTGGATGACAGCAGTTACCGACTGGCCTTCTGGATCAAGGTGATTACACCTTTATCAACCCTGGTAATGTTAATTATTGCACTGCCATTTGTATTCAGTTCACAACGCAGTGGAGCTGCTGGTGGCAGGGTGCTGGTGGGTTTATTACTGGGTATAGGTTTCTTTCTGTTAAATCGCACAGTGAACCACATGGGACAGGTGTATGGACTGCATCCGTTAATGAGCGCCGCATTCCCTGTAGTAATGGTGGCTGTTCTTGGGCTTTATTCGTTGAAGCGAATACATTAAAACATAGTCGTAAGTCGTAAGTCGTAAGTCAAAAGATTAAAGACTTATAACTTAAGACTTACGACTTTTTTTTCGTGTCTTAAGGCTGATTTACTTAGGCTTGTTTAATTGAATTAAAGCTGTATCAGAAGCCATATCATGCCAGGTTTTTTTATCTTTATTGAGCAGGGCCCATAAAAAACCGAATCCAAAACAGCCCCATGAAAGTAATGCTGCAATATATCGGATCAGTGCCTGTTTCCAGCTAACCGGCTTGTTATCAATTGAAACCAGTTTTAATTTCCAGGTTCTCATGCCCAGTGTCTGACCTCCGTGAGTCCAGAACCAGCCATAAAATAAAAAACCGGTGATAAATAGAAGTATCAATATGAAAAACTGGTAAACAGTATAAGCGGGATGGCTTT
>JAPHQX010000040.1 GCA_026196035.1 Gammaproteobacteria bacterium | reverse complement strand
GGTAAAACGGTAACCCTGATGGAACTGATTCGTAATATCGCGGTAGAGCACAGTGGCTTCTCTGTATTCGCAGGTGTGGGTGAGCGTACCCGTGAAGGTAATGACTTCTACCATGAAATGGATGAAGGTGGTGTACTGGATAAGGTTGCCCTGGTTTATGGTCAGATGAATGAGCCTCCAGGAAATCGTCTGCGTGTGGCACTAACCGGTCTGACGATAGCTGAACATTTCCGTGACGAAGGTCGTGACGTACTGATGTTCATCGATAACATTTATCGTTACACACTGGCGGGAACCGAAGTATCTGCACTGTTAGGTCGTATGCCTTCAGCGGTAGGTTATCAGCCGACACTGGCAGAAGAAATGGGTGTACTTCAGGAACGTATTACATCAACTAAAACCGGTTCGATAACGTCATTCCAGGCAGTATATGTACCTGCAGATGACCTGACTGACCCATCTCCTGCAACGACTTTCGCGCATCTTGACGCAACATTAGTATTGTCACGTCAGATTGCAGAATTAGGTATTTATCCAGCGGTTGACCCACTGGATTCAACTTCACGTCAGCTGGATCCACAGGTTGTCGGTGCAGATCACTATAATATTGCTCGTGGTGTACAGGGTATATTACAGCGCTATAAAGAGCTGAAAGATATTATCGCCATTCTGGGTATGGATGAGCTGTCTGATGAAGATAAGCAGGCCGTTGCCCGTGCACGTAAGATCCAGCGTTTTCTGTCACAGCCATTCTTCGTAGCAGAAGTTTTTACAGGCTCAGCAGGTAAATATGTTTCACTGAAAGAAACGCTGGCCAGCTTTAAGGCAATTCTTGATGGTGAATACGACCATGTGCCTGAACAGGCATTTTATATGGTGGGTGGCATCGAAGAAGTTGCTGAAAAAGCCAAAGAGATGAAGTGAGGCCAACATTATGGCTATGACGATACACGTTGACATTGTCAGCGCTGAGAAAGAAATCTGGTCAGGACCAGCCACCATGGTATTTGCGCCAGGCGAAATGGGTGAACTGGGCATAGCACCCCGTCATACTCCTTTGCTAACGCGTTTAAAGGCAGGTGAGGTTCGTGTTAAGGATCAGCATGGTGATGAGGAGTCCTACTTCATTTCTGGCGGAATTCTGGAAATTCAGCCGCATGTGGTTACCGTTCTGACGGATACGGCGATACGCGCAGAAGATCTGGATGAAGCAGCTGCACTGAAAGCGAAGCAGGATGCGGAAGAAGCCATGGCCGATCAAAAATCTGATATGGATTATGCCAAGGCCAAGGTGGAACTGGCTGAAGCTGCAGCGATGATGGAAACTATTAAGAAAGTTCGTGGCCGCAAGTAAGGGCCAGGCTACTAATAGTGATCATGATCTAGCATCATTTATATAAAAAAACCGGGTTAGCCCGGTTTTTTTATGTTCAGGATAAAAGGCTGATTGAGGTAATAAGGCAGGCAGTTTAAAAATCTATATATTAGAATTACAGATCAATCATTATCCAGTTCTGAAGAATGTCGTAAAAACTGAGATTATTATTATTTGAGGTATAAGGAAAGATGGCATTAAGTGTAATTATTCTGGCTGCAGGAAAGGGCACGCGTATGAAGTCAGCTTTGCCAAAGGTGCTGCATCCACTGGCAAACAGGCCTTTAGTTGAACATGTATATGATACGGCGAAAAAACTGGGTGCAGAAGAAATTGTCATTGTTTATGGCCATGGTGGCGAACAGGTAAAAGCAAAATGCTATCACTTTGATTCAAAATGGGTAGAACAGAAGGAACAGCTGGGTACAGGTCATGCAGTGCAGCATGGTTTAGATGCAGTCAATCTCGATAATGATGTGCTGATTCTTTATGGCGATGTCCCTTTAACTTCAACAGATAGTTTAAATTTATTACTGGAAGACTTCGAAAACAAAATTGCTTTAATGAGTGTAAAACTGGATGAGCCGACAGGTTATGGTCGCATCATTAGAGATAAACATGACAAGGTCATTGGTATAGTTGAACAGAAAGATGCCAGTGATGAACAGAAACAGATTAACGAAGTAAACACAGGTATTCTTGCCGCGAATGGTAAAACACTAAAAACATTGCTGGATCGTATTGATAATAAAAATGCTCAGGGCGAATATTACCTGACAGATATTTTTGCATTGGCTGCAGCTGATGATATAGATATTATAACATCGCATCCATCAGCGGCATGGGAAGTTGAAGGCGTCAATAACAGACTTCAGCTGGCCACACTGGAACGTATTCATCAGAGAAATATAGCTGAGCAGCTAATGACCGATGGTGTTGCATTAGCCGATCCAGCCCGTATCGATGTGCGTGGTAGTGTTGATATTAGTAATGATGTTTTTATCGATGTAAATGTCATACTGGAAGGTGAGGTAAAAATAGGAACTGGCACAACGATTGGGCCTAATGTCGTTATCATTAATTCAACCATTGGTGAAAATGTAACAATCAAAGCTAACTGTGTTATTGAAAATGCAGTGATTGATAACAATGTGGATGTTGGGCCATTCGCCCGATTAAGACCTGATACACATTTGCATGAAAATAGTCGTGTGGGTAATTTTGTAGAAATTAAGAAATCAGAAATAGGTAGAGGCAGTAAGGTTAACCATCTAAGTTATATTGGCGATACTGAAATGGGTGCAGATGTAAATATTGGTGCGGGCACAATCACCTGTAATTATGATGGTGCAAATAAACACAAAACAATTATTAAAGACGAAGTGTTTGTCGGATCAGATACTCAACTGGTTGCACCAGTTACCATTGGTAAAGGTGTCACCATCGCCGCGGGCGCAACTATTACAAAAGATGTTATGAGTAATAATTTAGTGATTAGTCGAGTGCCACAGAGGGAAATTTCTGGTTGGCAACGACCAAAGAAAAAATGAAGGTGAAATATGATTCAATTAATCGAATGGCGTGATGAATTCTGTACAGGTATCGATGGTGTTGATTATGAACATGAAGAATTAATCAGACATATTAATTCACTGTTTGAAAAAGCACATGATAAGCAGAGCATGATTAATAGTATCAATGAAATCTATGCCGAGATTGCAGGACATTTTGTGCTTGAAGAACAGATCATGAAGAATGAAAAGTATGATCAGTATGAAGAACACAGACAGGATCATGCAAAGCTTTTAGACGATATAGGCGATATTGCTGAGGCTTATGAATCGGATGAAGATATTACGAAATTACAGCAGCTTATGAATGACTGGTTTGTAGAGCATTTTAAGACACATGATGCGAGGCTACATAGGATAAGTAAATAGCGAGTGACGATAGAACCCTCATCGCTTTTTATGAAGGCTTGTGACTCGGTGCGACACTTTTTGATTGCTTTTTCTTGCCTGCATGGATGTAGGCAAGGCGCGTGAGCAGGATGCGGAAGCTTTGCTGAAGAGAAAAAGTGAGTCGCCCAGGGAGGGCGAAACAAATGTCTGAGTATTGAGTGCAAAAAATAACGAGCAATAACACCAGGATCTTTCAACTGCACTGGTAACTGCTCCTGCGTTGTTCTACTTACGGGCGTCCTGCCCTAATGCGTTATCAGTATGACCTACATCCATGTAGGCCTCGCTCAGGATGATAGCCTGAGAATATCAGGCCACTTGTAACCCATCATAATAATCAATATTCATATCCCGAGAATAAACCCTGACCTCATGGGCAGGTGCTTCACGATTCACCATGTACCATTCATCACAGGCCACAAGCGCATCAACAACAGAAGGAAAATAAGCAAGTACATGACCTGCCTCAGTCATCAGTGTTACAGTATGATCATTCATTTGTTTAATATAGAATTTCATCACCTATCTCCTTTTAATGTGATGAAAGTGTATATCCGTTAAATTACCTTCAGGTGACAGCAGGATGAATAATTTGTTACAAGAGCAGGAATTAATTAATGACCGTCAGTAGTCTTAAAGAAAGCATTCGAATTCAGCGCGAAAAGTTAACTGGTATGCTGAGTGAAGCCATGCATGATCTTGGTATTCAATGTGCTGAGATCATTGATTCGAGGGAGAAACTTGAAAGTCTGTTGCATCTGACATTACCGACGCTTTTATATTGTAAGCATTTGTATGTCCTGGATGCTGATGGTGTTCAGCTGACTAATAACATCATGAACAATGGAGAAGATGCGAGTCATTTTGGGCGTGATAGAATGAATCGGCCATATATGGAGGGAATTATAGGTACTACAGACTTCAAATTATCTGAGGCCTATATCAGTCGAAATAAAAAAAGACCGTCATTTACCGCTGTTCAGGTTTTACGAAATAGTGATGGTGAAAGAATAGGATTTTTAGGCGCCGATTTTGATTTGCGTGAATTACCCGATATAGAGCAGCGCTATGTGGAACCGGATAACTGGCGGCAGGTAAAGGGCGATCCTGCGATACGTAATGTGGTATTTCATCAGCAGCGAGCAGATAGTCAGATGGATTTACATCTTGATGAGGTTCTGCCGATTATGAATGAGCTCATTACCGAACATGGTGTTTTTCATGGCAAGCTGCATTTTTCCAGTAGTCGCGCAACTATCTGGTTACTGGATGATCCGTATAATTATCGAATCCTGAATTTTGATGAAATCATCGACCCGGATATTTGTCTCGCATATCCACGTCACCCCTATGATGAACGAGCCATTGTGCCTGCAGAACAGGTCATCAATATTTTTGAAATTTTTAGAAGCTTGAGGTTTGCCGATGATAATGTGTATTTACGCGCGGGTTCAGTGAATATCATTAATGGTATGGTGGGGCTGAATTTTTCCTGTGATGGTTCTCACTACATGCGTTATGACGAGTTTTTAGAAAAAAATATCGATTTCTGGTTTGGCAGCCTGGGTAGTGCTTAGGTTTTTTTGAGACCGGTTAATAGGATATCGAACACCTGCAAGGTAAAGCCACGCATTTGATCAGGCGTTTTAGGTATTTCCTGTAACATCCCTGAAGAGGTCATCATGGCAAAACCATAGATCAGAGACATGGTGGCCAGTGTCTGACAGATAAGATTGTCCTGATTGAACACATCCTGTTTCTGCCCCTGAGACAGGATTTTAATAAAACTTTGCATAGAGGCCTGAGATTCCTTTTTCAGTTCGTCACCGCAATCAAATAAAGATACATTACCCCCAAACATTAGATTGAAGAGATTAGGCTCATCATTAGCCATGTTGATCAGATGCATGGCACTTTCGAATAACTGGGTTTCCGGATCATTGGCATATTCAAGCTCGAGACGAAGGTTATAGGCCTTGAGTCTACGAAAACCCATACTGGCAATGGCTTCAAGTAGCTGCTGTTTGTTTTTGAAATGGCGGTAGGGTGCATTATGGCCAACACCGATGTTGCGAGCGATTTCTCTCAAGCTGATAGCAGATAAGCCTCTGTCATTTAGCATTTCAAGGCCTTTTAAAATCAATGAATTATGTAAATCACCATGGTGATATGTTTTAGTACGGGCTTGATGAGTCTGTGTATGCATAAGTGGTGGTTATTGTATCTATTCGCCTGGTTGTTTGACATTAAAGCTTAATATGATTAGATTGAGTCATGTGGACAGCGTCCACATATACAATATCAAATAATAAGGGTGCTGACTATGGATAATCAATTATTAGAAAGGGTAATAAGAGCTCATGGAGGAAAAGAGCGGTGGCAGCAGGTGGAGTCAATACAGCTTTCACTGAATATTTTCGGACCTATCCTGATTACCAAATTTAAGTCACCGTGGTTATCTAATATCACGGCCTGCATATATACCGAAAAACCCTATGTCAGCTTTCATAATTTTCCTGAAGAAGGAATGACCAGTATATTTGATGCATACAATGTTTATATTTTTGATGATAACGACCAGATAACATCAGAACGGGATTTTAGCCTGAAATCTAATCAACGGAGCAAACCAAGATTACAGTGGGATCATCTGGATCTGGTATATTTTTTAGGCATCGCTGTCTGGAATTACAGCTGTAGCCCGTTTTTATTGCAAAACGATAAAGTTGAATGCCATAAGGGTAAAGCTATAATTGATGTAGACGGCAGCCATCTGGATGCCCTGAATGTTACTTTCCCGTCATCAATGCCGTGTCAGAGTAAACAGCAGGTATTTTATTTTAGTGATAAAGGCCTGCTAAGAAGAAATGATTATATTGGAAAGGCTTTTAGTCCGGTGAGTATAGGAACCAGTTATTATCATCAATACGAAACAGTTGACGGGTTTGCCTTTCCAACCAGACGCACTTTATTTCCAAGATTGTGGAATGGAAGGGCCTTGAAACAAATTAAGGTAATGGATGGATTTATCAATGATATCAGTATAAATTGGAGAGCAGCACTGACATAGGTAGGTAGAAAATAAAAAGTAATTAATTTTTTAAATATATTTGCTCATGTTAAATATTCAAAGAGTAAAAGAGTCATAAGAATTTTCATCTTTAAATAGAAGTCCCTGTACACTTTATGTTTTATCATGAAGTTAAAATTAATCTGGCTAGTGTAAAGATGGGCGTTCAGGTGATAGTTATAATATCCAGATTTTATGGCAGAGTGTAGATGGCTACTAGAATTGGTTTGATCAGTGATATTCATGCAACAGTTAAGCCTGTAATAGAGGCATTTAGCGTCTTTAAAGAGAAAGATGTTGATCAGGTTCTTTGTGCAGGAGATATAGCCGGTTATGGTGAAGAGCTTGAAGAAACTATTAATTTATTAATAGCTAATAACTGTGTAGCAATACAGGGCAATCACGAAGTCTGGTATCTGGAAAAAATAGTTAACAGAGAAGCAGATAAAGCATCGAAATATTTTGATCACTTAGGCTATTTCGAAAAGCTAAATGTGGAGGATAAATCACTGTATATGGTTCATGCTAATCCACCTGAAGAGTATATGGGGGGTATAAGGCTACTGGATGAAGATGGGCAGATAATAGATGAGCAGATAAATGAGTGGCAGAAAAAATTAGAAAGATATCCTTATGATGTCCTGATCGTAGGACATACTCATCAGGTTTTTGCTCAAGTCATTAATGACACATTAGTAATAAATCCAGGCAGTAGTAAATTTAATCATAGTTGTGCAATATTAACTTTGCCTGAGATGACTATAGAATGGATTCCATTATCGGGTAAGCCAATAACAAAAACATGGAACTGGGGAACTTATCTGTCGAAGGTAAAAAAAGAGAATAATAATGCGTAAATTTTTAAATCAAATTCCAGTAATGCCATTGGTAATGGTCGCAATCCTACTTGGATTGGCTCCGTTTGTGCCAGAGCCGCATTTATGGCAAAAAATAAAAATGCTAATAAATGGAGAATTAATAAAGCCAATAGACATATTTGATCTAATCATGCATGCCACACCAGCTATTTTGCTGATTATAAAACTTAGCTTGCAGAACAAAAAGTAAAAAATAATTAAATAGAAAATGATCTGAAAAAGCTTTTAGTTTCAGATTCATCTGTAAGAGGAATGACCTTTACATCATATTTTTGTTCTTTAGTATTAGTTGAATACCATTCATTACAAGTATCAAGTGCTTCATCAATAGATGTAAAATAACCGAGCATATAGCCAGTATCAGTAAGTAACGATACACTGGTATTATGATGTTGATTAACAGTGAACTTCATAAGGAAACCTATTTTTCATTTATATTTTGTATCTAGATAGTACAGAATAAAAGTTGCTGATGTCACCCCCTTTTTGAGTGATAAAACCAGTGGGCTGTTTGATAATAATCAATAAAGACAAACTTATTATCGACGTATTTTTGAATATGGCTAGATTATAAAAATCTAATAAAATGGTTTAGTGATTTATGGAAAACAGGCAAGTTTACTAATGAGCAATCTGACCAGTGCTGGCAAACAACGGGAAGGTAAGTCGCTATATATACGACAAAAAAGCGGCAAGGACTATACCGATAATATAAAAATAATTGCGATTGATATAAAAACGCCAGAAAATCTGGCCAGCGTATATCGGCTGGCAGATGCGGCAGGGTGTAAACATGTTGTTTTAGTCGGTGATAACAGTACTACTGAAACAAAAAAATTCTCTCGAATTTCCAGGGGTGCAGAAAAGTTTTTATCTATTGAAAAAATAACACATAAGGTGTTTCTAAAAGATAATAAAAAATATCAGCCATTAATTGCGCTGGAAATCACGACAAATTCAGAAAATTTATTTGAAACAGTTTTACCTGAACAATGTTCATTTGTTATTGGCAATGAAAGACAGGGTATAGATGAGGAAATACTTAAGCTGTGTGAAAGAGCCATTCACTTGCCGATGTTTGGTAACATGGGCTCAATGAATGTCAGTCATGCATTAGCTATTTTGTTATTTGAATGGCGAAGACAAATGGGCCTTAAAAAAGGCCCATCTATTTAATTTTGTTAAGTGTAATATGATAGCCTTAATGAGCAGCTATTAAACGAATATAACTGATAGAGTCATTTATTTCCTTATCAGTAAGAATATTTTTCCAGCCGGGCATTAAGCTCGCACCTGTTCCGCCTTTGCTTATGATAGAGCGCAGCTGATTGTTACTGATTTTATCCATATCTTTGTGGTTGGTATGATCAGCGGGTTCCATTGGATAAACGCGGGTCAGAACACCATCACCTTCACCGTAGGCTCCATGACACTGGATACAATAGTTATCATAAACCTTTTTGCCTGAAACTGGATTGCCGGGTAGCGAATGTTTGCTTCTATGCATATAGCGAATATAGGAGACAAGCGAGCGTATCTGAACATGAGAAATGGCAACGCCCCAACGAGGCATGTTGGTTGTAGTTGACTTGCTATCTGTTGCATTACCGTGTGGTAGTGAGCCTTCGACAATGCGTTTTAATTCTTTATCAGTACGTTTGCTCAGAATTTTATCGTCTGTTAGATCGGTAGGTGGAGTTCCTATTTTAGAGGCCAGTGGACCATTACCTTTTCCATCCTTGCCATGACAAATAAAACAGTAGGTATCAAAAACCTGGTAACCCTCAAAACTTTTTGAGAATTCAGCGCTGGTATTTGATGAAAATAGGGTGCTGAACAGGGCGATAGTGATAATTATGTAATGTGAAGGTTGTTTCATAACCTTGCTCTCCAGTTAGTTAATGTGACAAATATTTAATTTGTAGTAGCAATTTATGTCACAGATAATTTCATTACTTTTATACAACTGATTAGAAGCCTGCAAAAAACATGAGCATCGAGTAATCATCAGCGGCACTCGTACTGTCTGAACTAACGGTGTAAAACTCGATTTTTGCATTCTGAGTCAGCATTTGCTGTACACCAATTGTATATGATGTAACGTCAGTGGCGACTTCAAGAGAACCGTAAGCCAGGTAGACCTGGGTTCTTCCTGGAATCACACCCAGTTTGGCGACAAGGCCAAAGGCAGTTGCATCATCTGTTGTACTGCTGTTGTAATGATTAGCTTCGGTGACACTACCTTTGGGTGCAACACCGTAACTGGCATAGACGCCGAGGGGCATATCATGAATATCACCCTGCACCTGTGCATCAAGTGTCCAGCCATCCACATAAGTGATAGTCCCAGGATTAGTGGCACCTGATTCAACATCACCTGACATGGATGAAAGTCCAAACCCGGTATCCCAGCCGCCCAGATTAGGGGTATAAACCAGACGTAAATAATGGGCCAGGCCGCCAAAAATATTAACCTGTGCATTGCCCCAGGTGGGTGTCCAGTGAGAATAATTAACAAACCAGTCAGGTGTCTGGTAAATAAAAGCAAAACCAGTAGCTTCGCCGGATGCAGTGCCGAGTAATTGGCCGGCACTAAAGCCTTTGCGGTTTTCAATGGGTCGTTGTGAACGCTGAGCACCAGTGTTTAATAGTTCAAAGCCATAGCCAACACCCAGGCCATCTGTGGAAAATGGAATAATGGCAATTTCTTCATTGATCTTGAAGTGAAATTTGGTCGACAGGAAGGTGCCATGGGTTTCGCCTTCACCTGTGCCGGTATCGGCGGTACAGGTGGTGGCATCAGCGGGATTGGTACAGGTTAGGGCGCCCGTCCCAGTATCAGCATCAGCGCCTACAGGTCCGAGTCCCAGTTCCATTAGAAAACCAATATTTTCAGCTGCACGCCCGCCTACTAATAAGGCTGCCTCATCTGGCCACTGTACTTCACCCCGGTTTTCATCCACCTGATCATCAAGCTGGTAACGAATTTTGGTGATAACAGAGGCATTTAGAATACCTGGCATAGAAAGGTTATTGTCACCCTCAATTTTGGTTTGTGAGCCAGGCAGGGTATAGCCACCCGCTCTAAACACGCGACCAAAAGAGTTTAATGCTGGAAAACTCTGGAAGTGGCAGCTATTGCAGGCCATATCCGTTTGCCTGGCAAAAGCAGGTACCGCATAGCTGCTTTGACTAATAAACAAAGTGCCTATTAGTAAAATTAAAGAACCGGAAAATAAGAATTGTTGAGAGACAGCTTTGTGGGGAATTTTTTTTATCATTTGTTATTCCTTGCCCTGTTTTCAGGGAGAAGTAGGAGTACGCCTATTAAAATACCTTATATGCAGATAAAATCAATAGTAATTATAGGGTGATATGCTATAAATATCTGTAATTGAAAGCATGGAAAACAAGGAGAAGCTTTTGAATGACTTAGTATTATCATCCGTTATGAAGACAGGTATTACGCTCATAGATGAACAGCATCAGCTGCTTATAGATCTGGTAAAGGATTTTGAGAATGCAATTAATGAGGATATGGATGATCATTTTGTTGAAGGGACACTTGAAGAATTAATTAATTATGTCAGTTATCATTTTAAAGCAGAAGAGGAATTGATGGCGCATCATAATTACCCTGGCTTTAGTCATCATAAAGAAAAGCATGATGATTTGGTAAAAAAGGTTATAGATTTTCATGAGAGGTTTAAAAAAAAGGAGTTAAATCTTGAAAATGAGATTTTAGTTTTTTTAAAAGACTGGATAGTAAATCATATAACTAAATCAGATATGGAATACGTGCTCTATATAAATTAAAAATGATATTTTTTAGCGAACAAGCTGACTATTAATTTCCTCGGACTTTTCTGGTCCTTCCAGTAATTCAATAAGTTTTAAGGCGAAGTCCATCGCTGTTCCAGGACCGCGCGAGGTTACAATGTTGCCATCAACTTCAATAGAGGTTGTGTTTATAGTGGTATTGTTTAATGAAGACGAAGATAGTGAGCCCGGATAACAGGTTACCGTTTTATTATCAAGTAAACCCGCAGAGGCTAATGCTTTGGGCGCGGCACATATAGCTGCGACAAGTTTTTTTTCTGAAGCATGTTTTTTTAATAATTGTTGAACATGTGGGTTTTTACTTAGATGATCAGCGCCGGGCAGGCCGCCAGGTAATACAATAATATCATATGTGTTATTTACAACTTTGTTGATAGTTGTATCAGGTAATAATTTCATTCCACGAGATGCTACAACGGGCTGCTCATCCAGACCAGCTGTGGTGACTTCAATGCCTGCTCTGGTTAGTAAATCAGTTATAGTTACCGCTTCGAGTTCTTCACATCCCTGAGCCAGGGGTACCAGAGCTTTAGACATGGCTATCTCTTAGTGTTGTTTTGGCTATAAATACTCAGGCCTTTTAGCAGATTCAGAGCTTCATTAATCTGGTAGTCTGTAGGCATGGAGTCATTTGATTGTTTTGATTCATCTGCTTTATCTGTTAACGGGGGATCAGTTTTTTCATCCGGATTACTTATATGCCCGGTTAAATCAGCTTCCTTGATACGTTTTAAACCATTATCTTCAGATGCTGATAATTTGTAATGATCTAATGAAATATCAGGCTCTATACCGTCTGCCTGAATTGAGCGACCTGAAGGTGTAAAATAACGAGCAGTTGTAAATTTTACAGCACCACCATTACGTAATTCCTGAATGGTTTGTACAGAGCCTTTGCCAAAAGATTTGCTCCCCATAATAACAGCACGTTTTTGATCCTGTAATGCACCCGCAACAATTTCGGAAGCAGAGGCTGATCCACCATTAATAAGCACAACAATGGGTGCCTTGTTAAGAATATCGTTAGATTTTGCCTTAAATTCAAAATAGGAATTTTGTACACGGCCTTTTGTATAAACAATGAGTCCATCAGATAAGAATAAATCAGATACATCAGCAGCAGCATTAAGAACGCCACCTGGATTGTTTCTTAAATCTAGAACCAGCCCTTTAAGGCTGGATTCATTCTTCTTATTAAGAGAGTCAATAGCTTCTTTTAAATGAGTCGCAGTTCTTGATTGAAAGGTAGAAACACGAACGTAGCCAAAATCTTTTTCAAGTAGCCGGCTTTTTACGCTTTTGACCTTTATGATATCGCGTTTGATTGTAAAGGTTAGAGGGTTACTATTATCTCCGCGGATAATTATCAGAGTAATCTCGGTGCCTGGTTTGCCACGCATAATATTAACGGCATCATTAAGTGTCATTCCTTTAACCGGTTTTTCATTGAGACGAATGATAAGGTCGCCAGCTTTAATACCAGCACGAAAAGCAGGTGTGTCATCAATAGGGGAAATAACCTTTACAAAACCATCTTCCATGCCAACTTGAATACCAAGACCTCCAAATTGCCCTGTGGTGCCAATTTTTAATTCTTTATATTCTTCAGGATTAAGATAGGTTGAGTGTGGATCAAGTCCAGAAAGCATGCCCCGAATAGCATTTTCTAATAATGTTTTATCATCTACTTCTTCAACATAGTCTGATTTGATTCGTGCAAAAATATCAGAAAAATTACGTAGCTGTTCAAGGGGTAAATTATTATTTTTTGTAGATGAAGTTTCAGCGTTTGCAGGTACGGATATTCCTGTAAATAAGAAAACAACAAAAAATAAGTTAAAAAGATATTTCATGAAAGCTCCGAATGATCTGTATTATTATGTAATGTATCAATTTTAGTAACGTGCAGATGCAGAGCACCAGCTATCAGGGTTAATGGGTTTGCCCTGAAATCTTATTTCAAAATACAGGCCACTGTGTTCCTGACCACCACTGTCACCGACAGAGGCAATTATTTCTCCTGCTTCAACCCAGTCACCGACTTCTTTGTATAAAGCCTGATTGTGGCCATACAGGCTCATGTATTCATTGTCATGGTCAATTATAGTAATAAAGCCGAAGCCCTGTAACCAGTCAGCAAAAGCTACTCGGCCATAGTTGATGGCTCTTACAGGTGTACCATAGGCTGACTTGATGACTACGCCATTCCAGGTAAGGTCACCCTGATTGCGCGAAGAGCCAAAGTGAGCAAGAAATTTACCTCTAACTGGCCATGGCATTTTGCCCTTTAAGTTAGAAAAAGGTGTTTCAAGATGAGCTTCGCTGGGTATATCTGCAAGCAGTTCACCCAGAGAAGACAGTAGTTTTTCGATACGAATACGACTGTTTTCGAGTTCGGATAAGGTCAGTTGCTGATGATTAATATCTTCATTAAGTTGAGCCAGTAGCTGTTTCCGGCTGGCTCTGTTATTCGTTAGAGATCGTTTCTGTTTAAGTTTTTGATTAGCCAGTTGTTCGAGTTCTTTAGTGGTACGTGTGATGTCTTTTTCCAGCTGTAGTTTACTTTCAATACTGGCAAGGAAATCCTTAATTTCTTCGCTTCGAGCGGTATTGAGGTAATCATAATAGACCATGGCACGCCCCATTTCGGCAGCATGCTGCTGATTGAGAACCATTTTTAAGTGGGCTTGCTGGCCCATTGCATGGGCAGATCTAATTTGTTTTGCCAGAATAGTGCGTTGTTTTGTTAGTTTGTGCTGGAGCTTGATAAGGTCTGATTTTAATTGCTTAAGTGTTTTCTTCGATTTTGTGTGTTTTCGCCGAATTTGACGTAAACTTTTCGATGTTTTGGCGATTTTACGTTCAATTATTTGTAGTTGGTCTTTGATATTATTGCGTTTGTTCTTATTCTCATTCAGGTCACCGAGAATAGCTGCGATTTTAGCCCTGACATCGGCCAGTCGATTGCTGTGATCTTCCTGATCGTCAGTGTCAGCGTGGGCACTGTGGGCAATAAATGACAGTGCAATTAAGCAAAACAGAATAAGTCGTCTGATTAAAGAGGCTAGTTTATGCATTTTAAAAGAAAGTATTATAAAAATTGTGTATAAATTCCGATAATTATAAAAAAACTTTAAAAAAGTATGTATTATATTATGATAGTTTACTAATATTAGTATTCTAATAAATTATTATAGCTTGCGAAGGTTCGCTCATGGTTGCAAATATGTCTGAAGAAACACAACTTATGACCAGGGAAGAAGATATTGATCGAGCTTCCAGGTCACTAAAAGCAATGTCTCATCCATTACGCTTAAAGATCCTTTGTACATTGCAGGATCAGGAAGTGAGTGTACAGGATATTGTT
>JAPHQX010000070.1 GCA_026196035.1 Gammaproteobacteria bacterium | reverse complement strand
CTGGCTGATGATAAAGTTGATGTAATTGGTGTGAATACATTGTCAGATAAAGATGAGCAAATGGCGCAGATGAGTATCACTGTTGAAATATCAGATTTGCAGCAATTGAGTCGTATTATGGACAAGCTTGCTCAACTACAGAATGTGATTGATGTGGGAAGAGAACGGGTCAGGAGTTAATAAAGTTTTCCTTGTGATTTTTCAGAAAGTCTTTTAGAGCATTAAATGAAATGGGCTTGCTTATCAGGTAACCCTGTGCGATGTCACAGCCAAGATCTCTCAGTCGGTTATAAACTTTTTCCGTTTCTACACCTTCGGCAACAACGGTAAGTCCAAGATTGTGTGCGAGATCTATAGTGGATCTAACGATGGTTTCATCATCAGAGCTGGTTACCATGTCTTTTACAAATGACTGATCTATTTTTAGTTCGCTTACCGGTAATTTTTTTAGTCGGCTTAATGATGAATAGCCAGTACCAAAATCATCAATGGACAGGCTAATACCAAGGTCGCAAATATGTTGCAGGGTGTCTAACAGTCTTTCGTATTCAGAAAGGAATAGATTTTCGGTGATTTCGAATACCAGATAGCGGCCTCTATCCTGATCTTTAACAATTTGTTTAACATTGGTGATGAAATTAGTATTTGTTAGAGTCTGGGTTGAGATGTTAATGGCAATTTCCAGATTGTGTCCATGCTCTTTTAGTTCCATGGCATGCTTGAGGGATTGTTCAATTGCCCAGTAAGTGTATTTATCTATTAAACTTGCCTGTTCCAGTGCTGGAATAAAAATGTTTGGTGGAATAAATCCCTTTTCCGGATGAGGCCAACGACCCAGGGCTTCTATTGCTATCACCTGATCATCATTTAACGTAACTTGTGGCTGGTAATAGAGTTCAAAACCATTTTTTTCCAATGTGTTACGTAGATCTGCCTGTAATGTTAATTTGCCCAGCGAAGTATCATCATTGTTCGGATCATAAATATTGAAACCCTGTTTGGTCTTCTTTGCCCTGTACATTGCCCAGTCAGCATGGCGCATTAATTCACCTATATCATCGCCATGTTCAGGGTAGAGCGCAATTCCGATGCTTGCATTAACAGCGATTTCTGATTTTCCAATGTTAAAATGCTGATTGAGTAGTTTTAATATGCTTTTTGCTTTTTTAGTGATTGTCTGTTTATCAGTGTTTGGGAATAGAAACATGAATTCATCACCACCAGGCCTGGCAAGGGTTTCATGTGAATTAAGAATATTTTTGAAACGTTCAGAGATTTCTTTTAAAACATGATCGCCAGAGTCATGTCCGAGGGCATCGTTAATTTGTTTAAAATCATTGAGATCAACAAGCACTATAGCACACTGACTGGAGTCTGATTTAGCTAAAGAAATATGTTGAGCAAGTCTATCTCTAAATAATGTTCTATTAGGCAATAACGTTAAGGTGTCATAGAGGGACAGGAATTCCAGTTCTCTGCTACTTTCGAGTAATTGTTTATTGAGAATTTCAAGGCGTAACTGATAGTCTTCAGTAATTTTATGTGCTTCTTCAATCTTTTTAACCGCCATTGCATTCTCAATTGCAATAGCCACAATACTGGCAAACATTGACAATAGACTCAGGTCTCGTCGATTAAACTCTTCACCGTTAGCTTTGTTAATTCCTGCTATACCACCCAGAAAATGTCGTTTCCCCTGGAGTGGAATAAGAATCATGGTGCCTGCTTCTTTTTCCCATAAATTTCGTTCTTCTTCGCTAAGTTCGTCCAGTACACCTTGCCACCAGGGCTTTTTATGGCGCCAGACCCAGCCGCATACACCAAACTCAAGTGGTAACGACTCACCTACAATTTCATCGGCATTATTACCTGCACCGCCTCTATAGGTATAGGTTTCACAATTCTCATCTAATATAGGAATTAAAATGGTTTCTGCACCGACAAGCTCACGCGCACGATTAGCGACAATCTGGAAGACTGAGTCCAGATTGAGCTCACTGCCAATTTCGGTAAAGGTCTCCTGCAGAAGCTCTATTTCGGCTTCTTTGTCCTGCAGGTTTTCCTCAAGATTTAAAAATACTGGATTTTTTCTTGTTGACACTCACTGATTACCATTTAGTTGAGTCAATACAAATTAAGTGTAGTACAAGTAATGTATTTGTTTGTGATTTAATTCAATGACTTAATTAGTGAAAGTTTAGATTCAACTTTAATTTTGCAGGTCATTAAAAGCACATGATCCAGGACTGTATATCGTTGATTTTTAATGGTTAATTTCTGTATTAGAAAGGTGTCTCTGAATTTCATCATAGATATGACTGCTCCAGGTGACAGCGTTTCTATTCAAAAGTAATCTGTCATGTGGGTTAACTTTCATTAAACAGGGTATGTCTTTTTTAATATTTTGTTTGTCATGCACAAATATGGGACAGTTTTATTATGGATGCTACTCATTCTTCTTTTTTGTTCACTATTGGTGCATCTGATCCGGATACTGGTTAGAAACATAATGATGTTTTAACGTATCGTTTATTTCCAGTTAAGTTATTTGCTGCAAGTCAGTGCATCGCACTGACTTGGGGCGTAATTCAGTGTCTACTGATATTGTTCTTTTCTTAAATATTACATAAAAAACTAATACAAACAGTACCTTATAGGTTTATTTGGTAGCTGGCATGCTATTTGCTCCATGCACTGTAATTGAATTTTGCATGCTGGAGTCTAGCTACATGAAAGAAAAACTGGTCGTAATTGGTAATGGTATGGCGGGTATGCGTGCCGTTGAAGAGTTGCTGGAAATCGCACCTGATAAATATGACATTACTGTATTTGGTGCTGAGCCTTATGGAAACTATAACCGCATTCTTTTATCACCCGTGCTGGCAGGTGAAAAAACAATTGATGAAATTATGCTCAATGATTTGCCATGGTATGAAGATAACCATATTACTTTACACAAAGGCGTAACGGTTACTGGTATTGATCGTAATGCCTGCACAGTAACTGCAGATGATGGAACACAAGTTAAATATGATCGTCTTTTAATGGCGACAGGTTCCGAGCCTTTCATTATTCCTGTGCCGGGCAGTGACCTGCCGGGTGTTATCAGTTTCCGTGATATTCATGATGTCGATCTAATGATCGATGCAGCCAGATCAAAAAAACATGCGGTGGTGATTGGTGGTGGTTTGCTGGGTCTTGAAGCAGCCAATGGATTAATGAAGCAGGGCATGAGCGTTACCGTGGTTCATTTAATGGACTGGTTAATGGAACGACAGATGGATCCGATTTCAGGCGAAATGTTAAAACAGTCGCTTGAAGCAAAGGGTATGAATTTTATGCTCAAGTCATCGACAAAAGAAATTGTAGGTGATGGCAAAGTTCAGGGCGTCAGGTTTGAAGATGGCAGTGAATTGGCTGCAGACATTGTCGTCATGGCTGTGGGTATCAGGCCAAATATTGAGCTTGCAAAACAGGTGGGTTTGCATTGTGAGCGTGGCATTGTTGTTAATGACACCTTACAGACATTTGATCCAAAAATTTATGCTGTAGGCGAATGTGTTCAGCATCGTGGTGTGGCTTATGGTCTGGTTGCCCCTCTGTTTGAAATGGCAAAAGTCTGTGCCAATCATCTGGCCGGTTATGGTATCGGTATTTATAAAGGTTCGGTGACCTCGACAAAATTAAAAGTTACCGGTATCGATCTTTTTTCCGCAGGTGATTTTATCGGTGATGAAACAACTGAAGATATTGTTGTTCATGATTCACACCAGGGTATCTACAAAAAAATCGTCATTAAAGAAAATAAAATACAGGGTGCCGTTCTTTATGGCGATACCATTGATGGTGCCTGGTATTTTCAGTTAATGCGAGAACAGACCAATATCTCTGATATTCGTGAAAAGTTAATGTTTGGTCAGGCGCATCTGGGTGATTCAGGGCATGGTGGTAATGTCGTTGCGCAAATGTCAGATGATACAGAGATCTGTGGCTGTAATGGTGTTTGCAAAGGCGATATTGTTAAAGCTATTACTGATAAAGGATTGTTTACACTTGATGATGTACGTGCACATACCAAGGCATCATCATCCTGTGGCTCATGCACCGGACTGGTAGAACAGATTATGGAATCGACACTGGGTGGTGATTACGCAACGCCGGAATCCAAGCCCATGTGTGCTTGCACCGATCATACTCATGATTATGTTCGTGCAGCGATTCGTGATCAGAAACTGGTGACAATTTCAGACGTATTTACCACGCTTAAATGGAAAACAGATGACGGTTGTGCGGCCTGTCGTACGGCACTGAATTATTATTTAATCAGTAGCTGGCCAAAAGAAGCAAAAGATGACTCCCAGTCTCGTTTCATTAATGAACGTGCCCATGCAAATATTCAGAAAGATGGTACCTATTCTGTGATACCGCGTATGTGGGGTGGCATGACCACGCCGGTTGAGTTACGTGCCATTGCTGATGTCGCTGAAAAATTCAATCTTGATACGGTACATGTCACCGGTGGACAACGCATTGGACTTTATGGCGTTAAAAAACATGAATTGCCATTAGTCTGGAAAGACTTAAACGAGAAAGGTCTGGTATCGGGTCATGCTTATGGTAAGGCCTTGCGTACAGTTAAAACCTGCGTCGGTCGTGAATGGTGTCGCTTCGGTACTCAGGATTCTACGGGCATAGGTATCAAACTTGAAAAACTCAGCTGGGGTTCGTGGATGCCACATAAATTCAAAATGGCGGCATCAGGTTGTCCGCGCAACTGTGCTGAGGCTACGATTAAAGATTTTGGTGTGGTCTGTGTGGATTCCGGTTATGAGTTACATATTGGTGGTAATGGTGGCGTCAAGGTTCGTGCAACAGATTTACTAACTCGAGTTGATACAGAAGACGAAGTGCTCGAATACGCAGCGGCCTTTTGTCAGTTATATCGTGAAGAAGCCCGTTATCTTGAAAGAACGGCTCCCTGGATCGAACGGGTGGGTTTCACTTATGTAAAAGAAAATGTTGTTGATGATGATGCTAAACGCAAACAACTGGCTGATCGATTTGAATACTCACAGAAAGTTACAGGTTCTCAGGATGATCCCTGGGAGCAGAGAGCGACAGGTGGTATTGATAGTCATGAGTTCGTACCACTTAAAGTTATTGGCTAATCAGCTTGTATAAGAAATTACACAATAAGTATTTATTCATAGGTTGAAAAATAATGTCGAACTGGATTGAAGTTGGAAAAATAGAAGATATACCTGCATTGGGTGCTCGGGTAGTTAAAAATGGTAATGTAGATATAGCTGTTTTTCGAAATAATAAAGATGAAGTATTTGCAGTTAATGATGAATGTCCTCATCGTAAAGGACAGTTATCACAGGGTATTGTGCATGACAAATCGGTAACCTGTCCTCTACATAACTGGAAAATTGACTTAACTACGGGTGAGGCCATGGGGCCTGATGAGGGTTGTACAGGTCATTATGCCGTTAAAGTTGAAAACGGAAATATTTTTCTTGAATTGAAGTAAAAAGATTTTCCGCAAATAAAAGCTAATAAACGTAATTATTTTTGTTTGATTTGTTATTAAGCTGTTAAATAAATATTTTTTTATTAGCGTTAATCCGCGTGTATTTGCGGACTAAAAATATATAGCTGGAGTTAACTCATAATGCTGTTTGGACGAAATAAAAAAAATCCCATAAAAATAGCCGATAAAGGTATTGTTGAGTGGAAATATACAACCTGTGGATATTGTTCTACAGGCTGTTCAATTGAAGTTGGTCTGAATGCTGAAGGTAAAGCCATTTCAAGTCGTGGTGCCGCAGGTGCTGATGTCAATCGTGGCAAGTTATGTGTAAAAGGAATTTTTGAGCATGAGCTATTTACCACTGAAGGTCGTGGTACAGAGCCTCTATATCGTGAAAAATATATTGATGAATATAAGCCGGTTAGCTGGGATACAGCACTGGATACCATGGCTGAAAAAATCAAAGCTGTCCAGGAAAAATATGGCCGTGATTCTTTTGCAATTATTTCAACGGGGCAAATTCTTACCGAAGAGTTTTATACGCTGGGTAAACTCACTCGCGGTGCCATTGGTACAAATAACTATGATGGTAATACCACGCTCTGTATGGCCTCGGCCGTTTCCGGTTACAAACGATCCTTTGGTTCAGATGGTCCTCCCGGTTGTTATGAGGATTTTGAAGATACAGACTGTCTGATTGCATTTGGTTCAAATCTGCCTGAACAGCATCCGATCATTTATTGGCGATTAAAAGAAGCCATGGAGAAACGAAAGTTTCCATTAATTGTGGTGGACCCGCGCGTCACCATGCTGGCCCAGTTTGCCGATATGCATTTGCCCATTACGCCGGGTACTGACCTTGTTTTATTAAATTCACTGGCCCATGTGATTCTCGATGAAGGCCTGGCCGATGATGATTATATTAATGCTCATACCAATGGCTTTGAAGAATTCAAAGCACTGGTGAAAGAATATGATCCAGTCAGTGCATCAAAAATTTGTGGCATCGATGAAGATACGATTCGTAATGTCGCACGCCTCTATGCAAAAGCCGGTAAGGCCATGTCGATATGGACCATGGGTATTAATCAGAGTACACATGGATCTGATGGTGTTGTGGCGATTAATAACTTGAATTTAATTACTGGCAATATAGGAAAACCCGGTGGCACCAGTTTATCCATTACCGGACAGTGTAATGCCATGGGAACCCGTGAGTGGTCTTCCTGTTCTGGATTACCGGGTTACCGATATCTTGAAAATCCTGAAGACCGTAAAGAGATTGCTGGCTTCTGGGGTATAGACGAAGAATTTTTTCCAAAGAAACGGGGGCTATTCCAGACAGATATTTTCCCGGCCATAGAAACCGGTCAGATAAAAGGATTGTGGCTGGTAGCCTCTAATCCTATGAGCTCTTTACCCAACAGTGAGCGTATTCGTAAAACCCTGGAGAAGCTGGATTTCTTTGTTGTGCAGGATGCCTATAGCGATGTTGAAAGTGCGCAGTATGCTCACATGTATTTGCCCGCCGCAATATGGGCAGAGAAAGATGGCTGTTTTACCAATACCGAGCGTCGCGTTAATCGTATTACCAATATTCAGCAGCCATATGCAAATTCAAAACCGGATTTATGGATTTTTAATCAGCTGGCAAAACGATTTGATCATTATAAAACCATGAGCTTTCCAGATACGGCAGAAGAAGTTTTTGAGGAAATGAAAACTTTATCAAAAGGTAAAGACCGTACTCTGGATATTTCTGGTATGAGTTACCAGATGATTGAAAAACAGCGGGGCATTCAATGGCCCTGCCGTGAAGGCGATGAAACCGGTGCGCAACGTTTATATACCGATGGCAAGTTTCAAACCAAAGATGGCACGGCTAATTTGATTGCGCTACCGTTTATTGATAATAACGAACGGCCAGATAACGAATTTCCCTTCTGGTTGAATACCGGTCGTGTCGTCGAACATTTTCATACCCGTACACGTACCGGAAAAATGGGCAACTGTAATAAATACAGTCCAACACCCTATATGGAAATGAATCCCGATGCCGCTGCTGATCTGGGAATAGAGCATCAGGCTTATGTGCGTGTGGTCTCAAAACGTTCAGATGCGGTGGTCATGGTACAGCTTACCCAGCGTATTCCTTATAACATGGTTTTTATTCCCTTCCATTTTCATGATTGTGCCAATCGATTAACCCTGGGTTTGCTGGACCCTTATTCAAGGCAACCGGCTTTTAAACAAAATGCGGTGCGTATCGAGAAGATCGACCAGAAAGAAGCCGCGCAACGTAATCTTGAATCGAGGAGTTTCTGATGTTTGAAGTAAGAAACGAAGAATGTGAATATGCTTTTTTGAATGACAAAACACATCAGGACAAAAACCGTTATGGTAAGTCGATTCAATTAGTTGATGAAAAAGATCCCCTGGCTGGCAAGAGTTTGAATATCAATGGTGATGCCGCTGTTGGTGATAATCCTAATCGATATAAACAACATGGCTTTCATTTCACAGCGGATAACTGTATTGGCTGTCACGCATGTGAAGCCGCCTGTAGTGAAAAAAATGATAACCCGGCACATATTGCATTTCGCTCCGTGGGTTATGTCGAAGGCGGCACTTATCCTGCATTTAAACGTTTAAATATTTCCATGGCCTGTAATCACTGTGATGACCCGGTTTGTCTTAAAGGCTGTCCGACTCGTGCTTATACGAAGTTTGCAGAATATGGCGCGGTACTGCAGGATCCTGATATCTGTTTCGGCTGTGGCTATTGCACATGGGTGTGTCCTTATAATGCACCTCAGCTTGATCCTGTAAAAGGTCAGGTGAGCAAATGTAATATGTGTGTTGATCGCCTTGAAGTAGGATTAAAGCCGGCCTGTGTCTCGGCCTGTCTGGGTAATGCACTTAATTTTGGTGTTATCGAAAACATGCCAGAGAATCGTCAGCAGGTTGATGCGCTGATTCCCGGCTTTCCAAGAACTGATATTACCCATCCCAATATTCGCTTTCAGCAGACTAGATCATTACCTGCTGAAATGACGCGCACAGATAATGCTGCAGTTAAATATCATAAGGATAAAAAAGACGGCCACTACAAACCGGTGGTTGATAAAAGTAAACGAGTGAATCAACGAAGTTGGAGTCTTGATAAGTTGCGCTCACGCGAAGATCCACTGGTATTATTTACATTGATATCACAGGGTGTTATTGGTGCGTTTATTATGTTGTACCTCGGCTCTTTGCTGGATATTGAGTCTATGGTCAATGCGGTTCAGTCATCGGCGTACTTACCCATGTTATTTATTATGCTGGCCATGGAATCATTTGCCCTGTTTATTTCAACCATGCATCTGGGTAAGCCTCATCGTTTTTATCGCGCCTTTAATAATTTGAAATATTCACCGGTGAGTCGTGAAGTGGCCGGTATCGCCGTGTTCTTTAACAGTTTGCTGGCACATACTTTCTTTTCATTGTTTGATCATGAGTTAGCGCAGATAGCGGCAATTGCATTTGCTTATGCAGCCATATTGACGGGACCCATTGCGCTGTATTTTATGCACAAGATTTATCGTATTCAGGCACGACCTTACTGGAATCATTTTCAGGTTCTGACAGCATTTTATGGGAATATGTTAACCATGGGAGCATTGTTGACGGGTCTGGTCTTTGTGCCTGTTTTTCTATATCAGGGAATGCCTGTGATTGATCTGTTAAATATTATTTCAGTTAGTATTTTTGCGGGTCTGGCAATCGAATCTTATGGACATTACTGTCATGCAAAATATTTGCAGCGTAATGATTCTGAAGGTGCAGCTTCTTTTTATGAGCAGGTGACGACATTTGGTAAAACATATGCCACCAGAAATATATTATTGGCGATCAATATTGTTGCTGTCGTTCTTTTGTACCTGGCTTCATCGGATAGTGTCATATCGCTCGCTGTCTGGGGGCTGCTATTTGTTTCTATATTAATTTCAGCACTGGTTAGTCGGGCACTGTTTTATGTGCTGGTGGTACCCACTACTATGCCTGGTGCTTTTTTCTGGAAGAATAAAGGTTTCGAACAACATGCACGAGAAACGGGGCTGGCCAATATGCCGCAGGTTGGGGTGATTCCCGATGCGCATTAATTGAGGAGTGATGATGGAAGCAAAATTATATTATCCCAACATGCAGACCAAAATTATCAAAGTCGATGGTATGGAAATACTCTGTGATGGTGAAGGTTACCTGCTGGATCTGGATGCATGGTCAGAAGATTATGTTCGAGCAGCTGCCAATGAAGAGCAGCTTGACCTCACGGATGAACATTGGGAAGTGATTCAATTTATCAGGGACTTTCATGAACAGCGTGGCGTGCAGGCACCAGTGAGAGACATGGTTAAATATTTTAGAAAAGCCTGGGGTAAAGAAAAGGGGAATAGTGCTTATCTGCACAGTATTTTCCCCAGGGGCGGGCCGCAAAAGCAGGGCAACCGCCTGGCCGGTGTTCGCAAGCCTAAGGGAGAGCATTAAAAGAAATTAGCTACTGTTAGCCGATGTCGTGCCTGGGAATCAATGGCTGTTTTCGACCCAAAGCAGACGTTCACGCGTACATTATCTAATGTCGCTTTACTTTACAGTAATCAATCATCAACAATTACTGTCTTTAATTTATTCATTTAAAAACAACAGATTATGTATTGGGTCTGATTTTTGCATCTATTAATGGGAAATTGATGAATTTAATAAATATGTAAAGGAAAGCAACAAATGAAAGTTTGGAAGTTAGCATCAACGGTTACAGCTTTAATTATATCAACCAGCGCGAATGCTGCTTTGGTAGAGCGCCTTGGGGGATTAGCATATTATGATACTGATCTAAATATTACCTGGACAGCTAATGCTAATATTAACGGCCTCATGACATGGGATGAGGCAAATACCTGGGCATCAAGCTTGGAAATTGCTGGTGTACAAGGTTGGAGACTACCCAGTATGAATTTAAATGGGGGTGGCATTGGAGTTAATTGTTACGGTGGTGGCCTTGAAGGATGTGAAGTAAACGAATTAGGCTATCTTTTTTGGGAAGAAGGAATTACTTCTGATACACAAAGCCCGTTTGCTAACATTGTTACTGGTTGGCTTGGGTACTGGTCCAGTACTCAGTTAGACCCTATGTATTTACCGGATGGCAGTGTGGATCATTATGATACTATGGAATTTACAGACGGTTTAATGGGTGCAATGCCTATAGATTCACAAGCATATGCATGGGCAGTTCACGATGGTGATGTAAGTGCTGTACCCGTACCCGCTGCAATCTGGTTATTCGGCTCTGGTTTAATTAGTTTAGTGGGATTTGCCAGGCACAAGAAAGTATAAAAACAAACAGTATATGTTGTAATTTTAAAGGCGGCTTTTTTAGCCGCCTTTTTTATTTCTGTTGAACGTCCGCTTCTGGCTGTGATTTCAACCGGTCGATGCAACACATTGGTCAAATCGTTCTGCTGGTGTTTCATAGTTTAACGTTTTTCTGGGTCGTTCATTAAGTCTTCTTGCTACCGCGTTTAGCTTAGCTTGTGAGTGTACCACCAAGTCTGTTCCTTTAGGAAAGTATTGTCTCAGTAGTCCATTTGTATTTTCATTGGAACCACGTTGCCAGGGATTCTGTGGATCACAAAAATAGACTTTAATATCTGTCGCCAGGGTAAATCGTTTGTGTTCAGCCATTTCTTTACCACGATCCCATGTCAGAGATTTATATAATTCACGTGGTAATTTATGTGCCTGCTTGATTAACGCATCTACGACAGTCTTACTGTCTTTGCCATTCACTTTAACTAATAAAACATAACGTGTATTTCGTTCTACCAATGTGGCGATCTGGCTATTTTTACTTCCCATGATTAAGTCGCCTTCCCAATGACCAGGAACAGCGCGATCTTCTACAGATGCAGGACGCTCACTGATGGAGATGGCATCGGTAATTTGGCCATGATCAGGTGTTTTCTGTGTATGATGACGAGAACGACGCATTGCACGGGTTCGTCTTAAATATTGTAATAACTCTTTTTTTAAAGCCCCTCGGGCCTGTATATAAAGACTGCGATAAATGGTTTCGTGCGACACCTGATAAGTCTCATCATTTGGGCAGGCTCGTTTCAGCCATCCAGAAATCTGCTGTGGTGACCACTCTAACTTAAGTTTCTTAGCGACTATTTGTGCGAGTGATCGATTTTCAGTCAGTTTACAGATTTTAGGACGATGTGCACGATCCCATGCTGATTTATCTGCCTGACTTGCTCGGTATATATTTGATCCACCATTACGTTTAATTTCTCGACTGATGGTTGATGGTGCACGTTTTAGTGAGGCGGCTATAGCTCGGATAGACTGACCTGTGGCAATACCTCGGGATATTTCTTCTCGTTCATCTAAAGATAGACAACGAGATGCGCGATGACGAGGAGCCGGTCGTATACCTCCTGACTCACCGAGAATGCGTTGGATGGATGAATGGGATCGATCAAATAGCCTGGCAATAGAACCTAGTGTCTCGCCTTTCTGCCAACGATCCCACATCATGGCTTTTTGTTCTTCGGTGTAATAAATTCTTGGTCG
>JAPHQX010000031.1 GCA_026196035.1 Gammaproteobacteria bacterium | reverse complement strand
GCCTATCAGTCTGCGCTGGCGACCACTTCGCATAATATCGCCAATGTCGGTACCGAAGGTTATTCTCGCCAGGATGTCGAACTGTCTACCCGTACCCCCCTTCGGGTGGGTGATGAATTTATCGGCCAGGGTGTACTGGTTGATGATGTACGTCGTATTGTTAATGATTATGTCAGTGCGAATATTCGTGAATTTACTTCTAGTACTTCACGCATGGAAATTTTCGAAGAACTTTCATCACGAGTCGAATCGCTGGTTTCCAATGAACAGGGTGGTTTGATGCCGGCAATGGATCGTTTTTTTAACGCCCTTAATGATGTGGCTAATGATCCCGCAGCATATGCACCACGAGTGGCCCTGATGGGTGCCGCAGAAATTCTTGAACAGCAATTTGTCACCATTGGTACAGAAATGCGCGAGCTCGAACAGGAAGCTGATGAGCGCATCAGTTTTGCCTTGAATGAAGTTAATGCCTTAACCGCAGATGTGGCAAGACTTAACGATGCCATAGTGCGAGTAGCTGCTGTTGATCAGAAACCTAATGATTTGCTGGATAAACGTGATCTGGTCTTAAAACAGTTATCAGAAAAAGTCTCCATTAATGTTCTTGAACAAAGTGATGGCACCTTAAATGTTCTTATGGGTTCAGGTCAGTTGCTGGTCACAGGTACAACGGCATTGAGGCTGGGAGCCCAATCTGATGCGGCACAACCGGATCGTTTGGCCGTCACATTACAAAGCAGTGGCGGTTCGCTGGATTTAAGTAATACCGCAATTGGTGGTCAGCTGGGTGGCTTACTGGATTTTAGAAATAACCTTCTGGATGTGGCACAAAACAGACTGGGTCGTACCGCCATTGCCCTGTCTGAAACATTTAATGCCCAGCATGTTCAGGGCATGGATCTGAATGGCAACATGGGCACTAATTTTTTCAGCACTGTGGGTGTCGGTGATTTACGTGGCAGTGTGGGTGGTGATTATTTAAATAGCGGATTTAATTATACTGGTGCGCCCACCAATGCCGGTGATACGGTCAGTTTTGATATGGTTTTTGATGGGCAGACTATTCCCATCAGTTACACAGTGGGTGCCGCTGATACTAACATCGATATCGCCAATGGCATTATTGCGGATATTAATGCTCACGCAAATGTAACAGATAATGGTGACGGTACTTATACTCTGGCGGGTGGTACAACCGCAGGTGTCACCATGACATTCCAGTTAAACGGCAGCAATATAGAATTTCAGTCAGCCGGCGGCCCAAGTTCCCTGGGTAACACGCTGGTGATCAATAATATGACCGATGATGATGCCAGTTTAACCGGTATTGATGCGCGACTTTCACTGGCGAGTATTGGTTCTAATAGCACACGTTTTAATCCTGGTTTAGCCAGTGTAGCGATTCCCGCAACATTTGCTGGCCCCAGCAATGCGGCCATTACTAATCTGAATAACACCGGTACAGGTGAAATTTTTTATTCGATTGGCGACGTGACGGCATTAACAACTTCCGATTATGAAGTGAGTTACGATGGTGTTAATTACACGCTGACACGTTTAAATGATAATGCGACTTTTAGCAGTGCAACAGGCCCGTTTAATGTTGATGGTCTGAATATTACCGTGGGTGGTGTCGCTGATGTGGGCGATTCATTTTATATTCGTCCAACACGTACCGGTGCGATTGCTTTTAAACGGGTGATTGATGATCCAAATTTAGTGGCCGCTGCATTCCCGATTCGTACCCTGTCATCAGCCGCAAATATTGGTGATATGAATATTTCTTCTGGCACTATTGTTGATGCTACAGATGCCGATTTTTTAAGAACCGTTGATATCTTTTTTGATCCGACTAATCCAGCAGGTACCTTTGATGTAGTTGATAGAGCTACCGGTACTATTCTTCAGGATAACGTCGCTTATTCATCCAATATGACCGTGGCTCAAAATGGCTGGCAGGTACAGATTAGTGGTTCACCTGAACCCGGTGATTTATTAACAGTTGAATTAAACGGTGGTGCAGCAACCGATAATCGAAATATGCTGTTACTGGCGGGCTTACAGAATGAATCATTCATTGATAATAATTCAGCCAGTTATGAACAGTCATACCGGGCCATGGTGTCTGAGATCGGAGCCTTAACTCAGCAGTTTAAAATTAATCTTGAAGTTGAACAGACCTTATTAAACAGTGCCCTTACTGAACGTGAATCTTTATCCGGCGTAAACCTGGATGAAGAGGCAGCTAATTTAATCAAGTTTCAGCAGGCTTATCAGGCCATGACTCGTGTTATACAAACAGCACAAACCTTGTTTAATACCTTATTAGAAGTGACCTAGCTTATGCGAGTATCTACAACCTATCTTCATACTCAGGGTGTTCAGAATATTCTGGATCAACAGGCCAAACTGGTTGAGGCACAGAACCAGGCATCTAAAGGTGTGAAAGTGACAGCACCTTCTGAAGACCCCGGTGCTTTTGCGCGCATTATGAGTCTGGATGAAATCATTTCACAAATGACCCAGCACGAAGAAAATGCTAATTATGCAACTCAGCGATTGAATCTTGAGGAGGCCACGCTTGATAGCGTCAGTAATTTATTAATTCGTGTTAAAGAGCTATCTATACAGGCCGCCAATACCGGCACTTATGGTGGTGAGGAGCAGCATATTATTGCGGCGGAAATGCGTGAAAAACTTCAGGAGTTACTCGGTTATGCAAATACACGGGATGCCAGCGGTGAATATATTTTTGCCGGTTTTCAGTCGGCTATAGAACCCTTTACCAGCGACGGTAATGATAACTATTTTTATAATGGTGATCAGGGTAATTTAGCTATACAGATTGCGACCAATCGACAGGTGATTGCCAATGATTCCGGTGCCGAAGTCTTTCAGATGATTCGTACTGGAAATGGAACATTTTCAGTAGATGCTCATAGTACCAATGGGGGCGTTGCTAAAATTTCTACCGGCTCGGTGATCACGCCTTCCCTGGTTCAGGCAGAAGATTTTTCTATTGTGTTTAGTGAAAACCAGCCCACTGCGGGCAGTTATGCCATTGATGTCTCTGCACTGGCGTCATTTGATTTTTCCGGTGATCAGGTCAGTTTTGATGTTGATGCAACCACGGTAACCCTGGCATCCGATGTCACGGATGCAGCAGGTATGGCAGCCGCCATCGCCACTGCACTCGGTACCAGCAATTATGCCGTCAGTGAAAATGCAGGAACCATTACTATTGCCAGAACAGCGACTGGTGCTAGCAGTACCGCTCCTGTTATCAGTAATTTTGATGGGGATGTCGATCTTGGCGGTGCTGTGATTGCCGATTTTATCAGTGGTGGACTTTCTGTTGTTGGCAGTGATGCACCCACCAATCCTCCGCAGTTTGAATACAGTGTGATTAATGACACCACCGGTGTAACGGTATTAGCCAATCAGACCTATACCGATGGTGGCGTGATTGCCTTTAACGGTATACAGGTTGAGATCTCAGGCGAGCCTGCCGATGGCGATGTGTTTAGCGTTGAAGCCAGTCGTAATCAGGATATGTTTAATATTCTGAGCAACCTGATTAATAGTATGGAGTCACCTGTATCAGATGATGTGCGTGGTGTTATTGGCGGTGACTTTGTTAATAATGGTTTTGATGTCGGTGACGTCATTGATTTTAATATGCAGTTCAATGACCAGTTTATACCCATTAACTTTACCGTCGGTGCTACGACCAATGCTTCAATAGCCGGGCAGATTTTTACTGAAATCACCGCCGTTGCAGGAGCCACGAATCCCGATGGTTCAGTGACTATCGCCGGTACAGATCCGGATACGGATATTACTTTTCGACTGAATACAGCGGGTACAGAGATCGAGTTTATTAGCAGTGGTGGCACAAGACATCATCAGAATACATTTAGCATTAATAATTTGCGTGATTCGGTAGCTAATGATGCGACATTTGGATTAACCGCCAGTGGCAATACCATTGCCAGTTCATCATCAGCCAGTACTCCAGCCACAGCAACAAATATTGCCGCATTGCGTACTGATATTTCAGCCGGTCTCGATCTTTCAGCCGTCGCTGCGGCAGATCGTACTTTTTCACTTGAAGTGGATGGCGTTACCCTGCCTGTAACTATTCCTGCAGTCGATTATACCGCTGCACCGGTGGGTGTGGGTGATGGCACTTCAGCCGCATTGCTAACGGCAATAGATACTGCCATTAATGCGGCATTTGGTTCCCAGGTGGCCACGGCCAGTGAAAGCGCCGTTAACGGGCTTGCACTGTCGACCACATCCACCGGACCGGGAACCACCATTACCGTGGCAGAATCAGCCGGTGTCGGTGCAGCAAATTTATTTGGTGCAGTGATTCCTCAAATTACAGTGGCTAATGGTGCGGTGAGTTTTTTATCCGGTACGCCGCATCGTTCATTTCTGTCTCAACAGATCGATAACGCCTTAAATAATATTAACCAGGCATTCGACAGTGTGACTCATATCCAGACCAGTATTGGCGGGCGGCTGAATGCCATCGATAGTCAGCTGGATACCAATGCGGCTAAAAAAGAACAGATGCAAAAAATTCGTTCAGATATTCGGGATCTGGATATGGCAGAAGCCATTAGTAATATCACTTTCCAGACATCGGTATTGCAGATAGCCCAGCAGACCTTTGTCAAAATACAGAATCTATCGCTGTTTAATTTTATTTAATCTATCGTTTATCACTGCGATTCTTTACTACATGTCATTGCGAGGAACGCAGTGACACGGCAATCCCTGTTGTTCAAACTTCGTAGCAATGACAGTATTAAAAGTGAGATTGTCAGGTAACTGCATTCGACTGACCGTTCCCGATGTAGTCCAGGATCTACATCCATGTAGTCGTTCTCACACTAACCGTATTGCCGCTTCAATTATTCTGCTGTTATCAATCATCGTTCTGTTACCTTCATTGTGACTCTGTCATCTCGACTGTAATGGAGAGATCTTTTACTACCCATACGAATGATAGCTATCAATACTGCCTGCTACTCAGATATCGTACCGCCATTCCCCGGACTTTCTCATTACCCTTTATTTAATCAAATAAACCCTGAAAAAGTCCTGTTTAAGGGCTAAAATCAGTTATCAATCAGTCTTTTTTGTGAATTAAATGCCAAGTAAAATCAATGGGTTATCGTTTTATTTGAAAAAAAGAGTTTTTTTTTCATTTTTTTCTAAAGTAAAGCAGGGCAGAGCCGATACATTCACTGACAGAACACTAACTTTACGTTAATTTCGCCACAAACAAGTCGCATCTTCAGCTGGCTTGGTTAAGCGGCTGAAGAACAGGAGAAAGGCTATGCCTCAAGTCATTAATACCAACTTTGCATCATTGAATGCGCAACGTAACCTGGGTCGAAGCCAGGGTGAATTACAGACATCATTACAACGTCTATCATCCGGTCTACGAATCAATAGCTCGAAAGACGATGCTGCGGGCCTGGCCATTTCTAACCGTTTTACTTCTCAGATTCGCGGCCTGACACAGGCTGCTCGAAATGCGAATGACGCGATTTCATTAGCGCAAACCGCTGAAGGTGCTTTGCAGGAATCAACAAACATTCTGCAACGTGTTCGTGAGCTGGCCATCCAGTCTGCTAACTCCACTAACTCGGCCACTGACCGTTTATCTCTGCAATCTGAGGTAAACCAGTTGATTTCAGAGCTGGATCGTATTGCAAACACTACTTCATTCAATAGTTTGAAATTACTGGATGGTTCGTTTACTTCACAGACCTTCCAGGTGGGTGCAGAAGCCAACCAGACCATTAACGTTAATGTATCGGGTGCTACTGCAGATACTCTGGGTATTAATAAAGTATCAACTAATAATGAAGTTCTGGGTGTGTCAAATGCCACCAATAGTGATTTTGTATCTAATACACAGGTCGTTAATGCAGCAGCTGATTATTCGGGTGCAACTTTATTACAAACCATAACTGCAACAGATGCTGATGGTAATACTGAATCTGCCAGTCTTGCAGCAATTGCGGCAGCTACGGGTACTACATTAGCCGCAGCGATTGATGGTTTAGGTCTAACCGGTGTTTCTGCAGCAGCGCCAACATCTAATAGTGTTGATGTTGATGTATCTGCTACTGCCGGTGTTAATCATGGTGATCTAATCACATTTGATCTCGCTTCGGCTGCAGCTACTGTTGACTCTATTTCATTTAACCGTGATTCAATCACCTATGCTAATTTTGAAGACCAGTTAGCGGCAGAAATTAATGCCAGATCAACAAGTAATACTACTCATGAAGCTACGGTTTCATCTGCTGGTGTTGTGACCATCTCTAATGCCGATGGTACTAATATTGGTATAGTCGACTTCCTGGTTACTGATAACAGTGCTATTCAGATTGATACTTTTGCCGGATTCGAGGCTGAAGCAGGTGTGCAATTTACCTTTGGTGCTACTCAGGTAACCATGGATTTTTCTGCAGTTGATATCACTAGTCAGACTGAAATGGCAGCGGCTTTTCAGTCAGCACTTGATGGTGAGGCAACCATTACAGCGACATTAACAGCTGATGGTACAGGTGTTATTGCATATACAAATACACCGCCAGCAACTACAACATTGGAACTTAATGATCCAACTGATACAAATGCGACTGTCAATGTGGTCGCCTATGATAGCAGTACAGCCCAGACTACGGGTGATGCCAGCTTGCTGGGTGATGATGGTACTGATACCGCTGTATTTACACCTGTAGCGGCAAGTTCCAATATTAATTTTGGTGGCACATCTGTTGGTGAGAGTGCAGCTGGTGGCGATAGTGGTGTAGCGATTGCTTCGATTGAGGTTGTGCTGGATGCGGGCGTTACCGTTAGTTCAAGCCTGAATGGTAATAATGGTGGTATTTTTGATATCGCTACTGCCGGCACTGCAGCAACTGTAACTGGTTTTGGTGCAGCAGATATTTCGGGTGGTAATAATGTTGCATCACAGACTCTGACTATAAACGGTGAAGTAACCGCAACGGTTGATGTTGCATCGAACGCAGATGCAGAAAGCATTGTTGCGCAAATTAATGCAGTAGCCGATTCAACCGGTGTACTGGCAACAGCTACTACCACTGCAACAGTGTCTAATTTGAGCCTGGATGGTGTGGTTTCGTTTAATCTTAATGGAACTGATATTTCTGCCAATGTAACGACAACAGATTTATCATCTCTG
>JAPHQX010000140.1 GCA_026196035.1 Gammaproteobacteria bacterium | reverse complement strand
GTGACATCATGAAAAAAGGTGAAGGCAAGTGCGGCGACAGCATGAAAAAAGGCGAAGGCAAGTGTGGTGACAGCATGAAGAAAGACGAAGGCAAGTGCGGCGATAGCAAGAAAAAATCAAAATGTGGTGAAGGTAAATGCGGCAGTAATTAATATCCCCCTTATTAGAAAACAAGCCATAAGCCCTGACTATGTCAGGGCTTTTTTTGCGCCCTGTTTAAACATCATCACTTAATAAAATTACACTTTGATATCAGAAATACCTGAAGGCCAACATGACCAACTAGATACTCAGCTGCGACAAGCTTAATATCGAACTTTTCTAAAACAATCATGTCTTCATTTACAATAAATTATAAATAAAGAGCCCCCCATGAATAAAACCATCGACTATGCCAGATGCGCACAATCCATCCTGATAGAAAAATCCCGCAGCTTTGACTTTATAGCACCCCTGCTACTACGTATTTATCTTGCACCTATTTTCATACTGGCCGGCTGGAAGAAATTATCTGACCTGGAAAGCACAGCCTATTATTTTGATCAGTTTCTGGGCCTGCCGCTACCTGAAGTAATGGCTTTTCTTGCTGGCTCCACTGAGTTTTTTGGTGGCATTGCTATTCTAATTGGCTTCGCAACACGCTGGTTCTCATTACCATTAATGTTCACAATGATTGTTGCGGCAATGACTGCGCACTGGGGTAATGGCTGGCATGCCTTACCGGAAACAACCCTAACTGTCCCATGGGAATGGCGTGTGGATTTAATTGAAAGCGCTGTTCAACGCAAAGAAGTCGCTATGAATATTTTAAGGGAACATGGCAATATTAACTGGCTAACTGAAAGTGGCAATTTCACTGTACTGAAGAATGGCATCGAATTCGCTGCAACCTATTTCATTATGCTTTTCGGTCTTTTCTATCTTGGCGCTGGAAAAGTCAGTATCGATCATTTTATAAAAAAACATTTTACTAATTAGCGTAACTTATCAGACAGATTCTTAATAAAATTATTTACTTGGTTATTTTCTTATATAAGCCTTATATTAACAATATGAACATTGTAATAACGGAGTAAATATAATGGACATCACGATAACTGACATCATGCTTCATATTGATGAAGATCTGGATAAGGATCATCGCAACCAGCTGGAAACATACATGAGAGGCCAGGAAGGTATTGTTTCTCTGGGCTACCATGACAAAAGACCTCACTTAATGATGGTTGGATACAATCCTGAGTGTATAACATCTATGGATATTTTAACCAGCGTTCAAACCCAGGGAGTACATGCTGAGCTCATTGGATTATAACCCTGAGCAACTATCACTAATATGTATCCATAAAAAAGCCGGTATTAACCGGCTTTTTTTAATCAAAGATTTTTTGCCACCAGCGTCGCCGATTATTAGCAGGCCTCAGGGCAGACTCAATATCAACAGGTTTCATTTTCGACAACACCCAGCCTGGTAAAGGTGGGTTTTCACTGAACCCACAACTTACACCTAAATTATTAGGATCAAATATTTTTATAAACCCGGGTTGCTGATGATCATCTGCATAAACAATGGCACAATAATCTTCTTCATGTTCAGCACGCAGCAATTGATCAACTTCATTAATAAATGCTTCCACCTGTGCAGCACTACTCGTTTGCTCGGGTGCCGCCTCGCCCACTGCATAAATATACCAGCTATCATCCAGTTGCGACTTTAAGGTTTCCCAGAAATCATCCAGATGTTCCCAACGCATTAAAGAGGTAAAGCGCCCCTTAAACGCATTTAAATACATCGTTGCTTCTGTTTCTACTTGTACCTGTGACATACAAAGACCTTCAATATGACTATCATTAATTACTGGTAATCTGCTTCAACCATTTCTTTACATCATTCGTTGTACGCATCAAAAACTCACTATCACCATATACATTTGCAATAATAGTATTACCCTGAAGCCTGGCTATTAAATCCATAGCATATTGTTTTGCATTAGTATCAAAACCCAGTAAATGAAACTGTTGCGTACACCATTCAATTAGCAAATCAAAAACAGCTGTCAATTTTGCATTTGATATTTCGTTAACCTGATCTTTGGCCAGCTCAGAACTAAGCGTACCTATGGGACAGCCATATTGAACAATCTGTTCTTCATTTTCTAACGGTAAACCGACAAACAGTAAAAGTCGCTCTCTGGGATCAGATGATTTACTGTCACACTGTTCTAACATGGACTTAAAAATCGCCACCCTTGATTCAACCACAGCTTCGAGAATTTCTTCCTTGGTTTTAAAGTAATAATAAAAATTCCCTCTAGGTATACCTGTCTCATCGGAAATATCGCTAAAAGAAGTCTGATTATAACCACGTGAATAAAAGAGCCTGTCTGCTGCATCCACTATTCGCTGGCGATTTGCCGAGCCTTTGGTTCCCATGATCAACATTTCTCACTTTTAATACTAAAACAACGCGATTTTACGCGTTTTCAAATTTCTTTTCCTTAAAAACAACATATTCTCGAATGATTAAGATTATCTAATACGCTATAATTGCCAATCATTATTGGACAATCGTATGACTTTATTCTATATTTTTCAACTCCCAATCATTGTTATTTAATTATTTTATGTATAATCAATAACTTGCTAGCCAAACAATAAACCCCTTAATCACTCATCATGAAAGCACTGCAAATCAATCAACTAAAGAAACGTTATAAGAATGGCACAGAAGCCCTGAAAGGCGTCGACCTTGAAGTTAATGAGGGTGATTTTTTTGCTTTACTAGGGCCTAATGGAGCAGGCAAATCAACCACAATTGGCATTATTTCTGGACTGGTTAACAAGTCATCCGGTAACGTTCAAATTTTTGATAAAAATTTAGATCTTGACCCTTCAACTGCTAAATCCTACATCGGCCTGGTACCCCAGGAATTCAATTTTAACCAGTTTGAACCTGTAAAAGAAATACTCATAAATCAGGCAGGTTATTACGGCATCAATCGCAGAATGGCCTCTAAAAGAGCAGAAAAATATTTACGTCAACTGGAACTCTGGGATAAACGCCGTAGTATGGCGCGAGAATTATCTGGCGGCATGAAACGTCGACTAATGATTGCGCGGGCTCTTATTCATGAGCCACGATTGCTAATTCTAGATGAACCTACAGCAGGTGTCGATATTGAGATTCGTCGTTCAATGTGGGATTTTCTGCGCACCATCAATCAACAGGGTACAACTATTATTCTAACTACTCATTATCTTGAAGAAGCCGAAAGCCTGTGTAAAAACATTGCCATTATTGATCATGGCATCGCTATAGAAAATACCAGCATGCGTAAATTACTGGCACAATTAAACATGGAAACCTTCATTCTTTATCTGGATAAACATATTAATGACTTACCTCAATGCATTCCCGGCTGTGGATTAAGAATTATTGATCAGCAAACTCTTGAAGTTGATATCGAAAAGTCCAACAGCATTAACCAGGTATTCAAAACATTATCTGAACATAAAATTAATGTCTTAAGTATGCGCAATAAAAGCAATCGTCTGGAACAGTTATTCATGCATCTGGTTGAAAAAAATCGTCATAATAAAGAACTCGTTGAAACACTTATCCAGACATCACACGAAAATATTGCAGTGGAACAACCATGACATTCAACGAAAAATTCAACGCCTTTAAAACAATTTTGGTTAAGGAATACCTGCGATTTATTCGCATATGGATTCAGACAGTATTACCACCAGCCATCACAACTGCCCTGTATTTTGTGATTTTTGGTAACCTCATCGGCTCACAGATTTCTGATATTGATGGCTATAGTTACATGGATTACATCGTTCCCGGCCTGATATTAATGGCCGTCATCACGAATTCCTATGCCAATGTTGTATCGTCATTCTACAGTGCCAAATTTCAGAAAAGCATTGAAGAGCTATTAGTCTCCCCGACACCCAATTATCTAATCCTTGCCGGTTTTGTTTCTGGTGGAGTAGCCCGCGGTGTTATCGTAGGTATTGTCGTTACATTGGTAGCTATGTATTTTTCAGATATACAAATTCACAGCCTGACACTCAGTTTTACCGTGTTTTTATTGACTGCTATTTTATTCTCCATTGCGGGTTTTATTAACGCTATATTTGCCAGAAGCTTTGATGACATCACTATTATTCCAACATTTGTATTAACCCCTTTAACCTATCTTGGCGGTATTTTTTACTCCATTAATATGTTACCTGAATTCTGGCAAAAGCTATCTCTAATAAATCCTATTCTTTATATGATCAACTCCTTTCGCTATGGATTGCTGGGTGTATCCGATACAGATATCAGCAGTGCACTTTTCATTATTATCATTTTCATAATCAGCCTATTTAGTTACGCTCTTTATTTATTAAATAAAGGAACAGGTATAAAAAGCTAATTACTTTTATAGACTTATACGAGCATTCATAAAATGAATACCAACCATCATAAGCTCAAAAAATAATGTGGATTCATGAAGATCCTATTAAACCTTCTAAACTTTAAATTACTCCTGATTACAACCAGATAATAAATACTCCTGTAGATGAAAATAACCGATCTCACCCTTTTAGAACAAATGCGCATCAGTTAAATAGACATCAGCCGACGCAAACAGCTTCTCGACTTCAACGAGCACGATGTGGATAACCTGTTAAGCGTTAAAACACTTATCCATAAATATATTTTTGGAGAAGATCATCTGGAAGTTATTCCTCATGAAGCAAACGAACTAATTAATAAATAATATACCCCTGCACAATCAAAAAGAGCCGGCATAGCCGGCTCTTTTTGATTAACATTGTAATTTCACTCGATGCAAATTACTTCTTACCTTCTTCACGTTCTTTAGCTTCCTTAATAACCTCTTCCGCAACATTCTTCGGACAAGGCATATAATGCAGGAATTCCATTGAGAACTGACCACGACCAGAGGTCATAGTACGCAGATCACCAATGTAACCAAACATTTCAGATAGCGGACATTCTGCCTTGATACGTACACCAGTCGCACCGGCCTCCTGTGCTTTGATCATGCCACGACGACGGTTAAGGTCACCGATAACATCACCCACATTATCATCAGGTGTGAACACATCCACTTTCATGATGGGCTCCATCAGCTGAGGAGAGGCTTTAGGCATAGTCTGACGATAGGCTGCACGTGCTGCCAGCTCATAGGCAACTGCCGATGAGTCAACTGCATGATAACTACCGTCAACCAGAGTTACCTTGAAGTCCAGACAGGGGTAACCCGCCAGAACACCACGATCCATGCTGTTTACAAAACCTTTCTGTACTGCAGGCCAGAATTCGCGAGGTACGTTACCACCAGTTACCACTGACTCGTAAACGAAACCAGTACCTGGCTCGCCCGGCTCAACGATGTAATCAATTTTTGCAAACTGACCTGAACCACCGGTCTGTTTCTTATGAGTATATGAATCTTCAACTCTCTGTGTAATGGTTTCACGATAAGCTACCTGAGGCTTACCAACTTCAACTTCAACACCATGAGTACGTTTCAAGATATCAATCTTGATATCCAGATGCAGCTCACCCATTCCCTTAAGAATAGTTTCACCACTGTCTTCATCGGTTTCAACACGGAAAGATGGATCTTCCTGAATCATTTTGCCAATCGCAATACCCAGTTTTTCTGCAGCGCCCTTGTCTTTAGGTGCAACCGCAATTGAAATAACTGGATCAGGGAATACCATAGGCTCAAGTGTTGCAGGATGTTTAGGATCACATAAAGTATGACCTGTCTGAACATTCTTCATACCGATAACCGCAACAATGTCACCCGCCTGAGCGCCATCCAGTTCAATACGCTCATTAGCATGCATTTCTACAATACGGCCGATACGCTCTGTTTTACCAGTAAAGGTATTCAATACAGTCATGCCTTTTTCCAGACGACCCGAATAAATACGAATAAAGGTCAGTGCGCCGAAACGGTCATCCATAATTTTGAACGCCAGAGCACGGAATGGCTCGCTGGGATCAACAATCGCAAAATCACCGGTTTCAACACCTTCTTCATCGGTTAAAGGCTGAGGCTTAACCTGGGTTGGATCAGGCAGATAATCAACAACCGCATCCAGTACCAGTTGAATACCCTTGTTCTTAAATGCAGAACCACAATAAGTAGGGAAGAAGTCCAGCGCAATCGTGCCTTTACGAATACAACGATTAATATCTTCTATAGAAGGCTCTTCACCTTCCAGATAGGCTTCCATTAAATCATCGTCCTGCTCAACAGCCATTTCGATCAGTTTTTCACGCCATTCTTCAATAGCATCAGCCATGTCTGCTGGTGGCTCTTCAACTTTATAGTTTTCTGGCAAACCTGAGTCATCCCATACATAGGCTTTACGCGTCAGCAGATCAACCACACCGCAGAACTGATCTTCGATACCAATCGGCAATACCATAACCAGAGGATTGGCACCCAGTACATCTTCTACCTGCTTAACGACACGATAGAAATCTGCACCCATACGATCCAGCTTGTTAACGAAAATAACACGGGCAACTTCTGATTCATTGGCATAACGCCAGTTGGTTTCAGACTGAGGCTCAACACCACCAGAACCACAGAACACACCTACACCACCGTCCAGTACTTTAAGTGAACGATATACTTCGATAGTGAAGTCAACGTGACCGGGAGTATCAATGATATTCATGCGGTGACCATTCCACTCACAGCTGGTCGCTGCAGACTGGATAGTAATACCACGCTCAGCTTCCTGCTCCATGAAGTCAGTGGTGGCTTCACCATCATGTACTTCACCGGTTTTATGGATTTTACCGGTCAGTTTGAGGATACGCTCGGTAGTAGTGGTTTTACCGGCATCCACATGGGCGAAAATACCGATATTTCTATACTTGGCTAAGTCAGTCATGTTCCTGTTACTCGTTACAAATTGATAATTCGTTGATTGATACCCGAGAACTCTGTTCTCAGGCACTGTGCGCGGCCGGCTAACCGGGTTTTGAGCAGAATATGCTCGATACATAATATTTGCGCAAAATAAAGGCGGCGAATTATAAACCAGAATGAGGTCAGGATGTTGGATTTATGCTGATTTTGATGGAAATTTGGAGATATTTTATACGTATTCCCTGGTGGGATTGGGGAAATCTGGAAAATTCCGACATCCAGGGCATGAAAATAGGATTTTCCAGACTGAAAATAACCTGAGCCTGGCAGGACACATTTGAAGCTCATTCGAAAAATCTCGTCATCCCGGCCTAAATAAATATCGTCATTCCACCCCGGAGCTGGAATGACGAAACTCTTTAGCTGTCATCGTTATGATATTAACCCTGTGCTTTGACTGATTCCCCACACATTTTTCCGGCCATGATTTCCTTTCCGTGCAAGCTCACCAGGAACAGGTGACTAATATTACTAAACCGGCCATTTTTATTTTTTCCCATCAGGAATTGGCTTGATTTTTAGCTCGTCAGCTGTTGCCTTAACAAATCCATAACTGGCATAAATATTTTGTGCATCATCTGTAGCCAGATAATCAAGATAACGTCTGGCATTAGCCCTGTTACGCCCTGTATTGAGAACACCAATGGCATAGCCGACTTTATCCTGCATATTATACGGCGCCTCAATGGCCACGCCTTCGATAGCACGCTTTTCTGCTAATCCATGACTCACTTCTGTTGTCCAGACTATGCCCACATCTGCTTCACCCTGCTCTATACGATGAGGCGTTTCTCTATGATGACGAGAAGTAAACCATGTCTTACCCGGTATTGCCCAGCAACTTTTACATTTTTGACCCGCTGTAACTTTTTCATATAAACCAAGATCTTTTAACATTTGTGAACCATAAAACTTGAAAATACCTTCTGTTAAAGGATTGGGATGCGACTGGACAAGATCATCACGACCAAGATCTTTCGCACCCTTTATATTTTTAGGGTTACCTCTGGCTACCATTAATTCAAGCTTATTATGGATATACACCATGTAATCCTGCATCAATTTTTTAGTTTTGAGTTTTTGTAAATGCCCCAGATTAACACTGGCAAAGAGATCAGGATTTTGAGCGGTTTTCTGATTATCAATTTGACCCTGTTTCAGAATCTGCCCTTTAAGTATTTGCCCTGGAGGAATGGTTTCAACATAGACTGTTTTGATATCCTGATTGTTCTTC
>JAPHQX010000042.1 GCA_026196035.1 Gammaproteobacteria bacterium | reverse complement strand
TGATGATACTCAATTACATTAATATTGTCAGACTGATATAGGCTTCATTTAATTCATCCACCGTTGACATGATGGTAGTACCTGTAAATTCTGTTTCAAGGCCTGTAAATTTTAGTCGGTAGCCAGCCTCAAGCATCACTTTATTACTAATTAGCATAATGGCACCTGTCTGTAGTCCATAAAGAGCATCAAATGCGCTGTCGCCGATACCTGAATTAGAATAGGTCTGGCTAGCGCCACCTATTGTTGCCCCAACAAAGATAGTAGCCTGTGCATTAACGGGCAGGAGATAATCGGCTGAAACTGTTGCCGATGTAATAGAAAAGCTGGAGTAGTCAATATAACTAAGAGTACCATTCAGGCGGTATTTATTTTGATAATAACTATCGGCATAAATACCAAAACCTGTAGCATCATCGGTGGTTCTTGTTGTAGTTATACCATCATCCAGGGTGATATCAATTTTCTGGCTGATTGCCGATATTCCCCAGAATAATTTACTGGCGTAGCTATTAGTGGCTAATAGCAGTAGCAACAGGAGAGCGATTGTCCGATACATGATGTTGTCATTTTTAGTCCATTTATATTATTAAATAGAGTACACCATCATTTCTGGATTGTCATTATTGTATATTGTCGGTTTTTGATTTTTTGTTCATACTTCAGCTATGAAAATATTATCTCCGATCACATTGCAACAGCAAAAGCAGGTACTTCAGAAAACACAGTCTTTTATTCATTTCGCGGCAGAAACCTATAATAAAAAGATTAGCAATATCCCCATTTATTTTGATTTAAAGGGGCGAGCAGCCGGTATGTATGTGTCGGAACATAAGAATCAGTATATTCGTTACAATCCGTATATTTTTGCTAAATATTTTGATGATAATCTACAAACTACAGTGCCACATGAGGTTGCTCACTATATATCTGATGTTTTATATGGGCTGAGAAATATACGGCCTCATGGTTCTGAGTGGAAAAATATTATGTTGACGTTTGATGCTGAGCCAAACGTTACCAGTGATTATGATTTGACAGGTATTCCTATCCGACAGTTACAGCGATTTGAATATCAGTGTGGGTGTATGACGCATCAGTTAACAGCCATTCGTCATAATAAAATGATGCAGGGTAAGGTATCTTATCGGTGTAAGTATTGTGGTTCACCGGTTGTATTTTGTGAGTAATTGATCCAGAGCATTAGCAAATTTCTGGCGGTCGTTCTGATTCAGTGGTGGCGGACCACCCAGATTTTCACCCGTCGACCTCATTTCTTCCATGAAATTTCTCATGCTCAAGCGCTGTTTTATATTATCTCGATCATAAAGTTCACCACGCGGATTGAGCGCATGGGCTCCTTTTTCGATGACTTCTGCTGCCAGTGGGATATCTGCGGTAATTACAAGGTCAGATTCCGCAACCTCCTGAACAATGTAGTTGTCGGCGACATCAAATCCCTGGCCGACTTTTACAGCCTTAATTAATTTTGATGATGGTTTTTGAATGTGTTGATTGGCAACCAGAGTAATACGGGTCTGGGTTCTTTCAGCGGCACGAAATAATATATCTTTGATAACATTTGGACAGGCGTCAGCGTCGACCCATATATGCATAATAATTATCCAGGTCGTTAGAAGAGTTATTTACGTTCATCCATGGCTACATAATTTCTAATTTTTGCACCTGTATATAACTGTCGTGGACGACCAATACGTTGCATGGGGTCAGAGATCATTTCCATCCAGTGAGCAACCCAGCCAACTGATCGTGCAATGGCAAACATAACAGTGAACATATTGGTTGGAATATTTAAGGCACGGTAAATAATGCCAGAATAGTAATCGACATTCGGATATAGCTTGCGTTCTACAAAATAGTCGTCTTTGAGTGCAATTTCTTCGAGTTTTAATGCCAGTTCAAACATTGGATTATTGCTATCCGCCAGTTTGTTGAGTACATCATGGCACATGTCACGGATAATGGTAGCCCTCGGATCAAAGTTACGATAAACGCGATGGCCAAAGCCCATTAATCTGAATGGATCATCCTTATCTTTTGCTTTGGCTATATATTTATCGATATTGGATGGGTCGCCGATTTCTTTTAGCATGTTTAATACGGCTTCATTGGCACCACCATGAGCAGGGCCCCATAACGAGGCTATACCAGATGATATACAGGCGAATGGATTTGCACCTGAACTACCGGCAAGCCGGACAGTCGAGGTGCTGGCATTCTGTTCGTGGTCAGCATGTAAAATAAACAGCAGGTTCATGGCTTTAATGGCCATTTCATCAGGTACATATGGCTCACAGGGTGTTGAGAACATCATATGCAGGAAATTGCCGCAATAATCCAGATGATTAATTGGGTACATAATGGGTTCGCTGACACTGTGTTTAAAGCAGGCGGCAGCAATGGTCGGCATTTTAGCAATCAGGCGATGAGCCGATATTTCTCGATGCTCCGGGTCATGTATATCCAGCGAATCATGATAGAAAGAGGACAGGGAGCCAACGACGCCTATCATTACTGACATGGGGTGGGCATTGTAATGAAAGCCCGAAAAGAAGTTACGCATGGTTTCTTTGATCATTGTGTGATGGACAATGATTTCTTCAAATTTTTTCAGTTCATCCCATGTGGGTAGTTCGCCATAGATCAGCAAATAGGCCACTTCAAGAAAAGTGCTGTTTGCCGCCAGTTGTTCAATTGGGTAACCACGATAACGCAGGATGCCCTGTTCACCATCAATGTAGGTTATAGAGCTCTCACAGCTTGCTGTTGAAACGAATCCAGGATCAAAGGCCAATATGCCTTTTTGTTTATAAAGTGGCGATATATCGAGAGCTGTTGGGCCAGTCGTGCCTTTACGCAATGTGAAGTCCAGTGTGTCACCGGTGGTGTTGTTTGTGAGCGTATATTTATCGGTCATCACGGTAGCCTGATGTTAGTTATTCTGGTTAGATTTCTGGTTAAAAAGAAAACATATTCTCAAAGATCAGTGAACATTATAGCCGGTCAGTAGATGCTTTGTTAATAAGTGAGTTAATTAAGGTTTTTGAATTGTGACTAAAACGCCCGAATCAGTGGAATTATTTTTAAATTATTTAAAATTTTAAATTTAAAAATATTGAGTGGAGATATTATGAAAAGCAGGGAACTGCGCCAGTTTAACTAGTGTCTGGCTTAGTTCCCGAGGTGTGAATTATTTACACATTGTCATGAAACGAGCTTTGGGACCTTTACAGGGGTCTGTATCAAATCCTTCTGGCTTATCAGATTTTGGTTTTGCAGCCGCTGCTTTTGACTGTTTGGCCTGTTTCTCTGCCAGTGCACGTCTTTGCTGTTCAAGATTACGTTTTTCTTCTTCGATACGACGTTTTTCAGCTTCCAGTTTCTTTCTTTGCTGATCTGTCTGAGATTGCTGTCTGGCCAGTGCATCCTGTCTGGCTTTAGCTTCCTGAGCCTGCTTTTCTTTAGCTTTTCTGGCTTCTTCAGCCTTACGTTTGCGTTCCTGTTCAGCCTTTTGCTTCTTGTTTTCTTCAGCCTGGCGGGCATTTTCTCGATCAGCCAGAACTTCGATTCGTTCCAGTTCGGACTCTGCACCAGGGATATTTTTAAATACTGCTTTCTTTAACAAATCCTGAGATTTATTTAAATCTTTTTTAACGATGAAGCCTGTTTCATGCATGGAGGCGAGTAGCATCATCATTTCGCCACTGTCTTTGGCGGCTGTCTGTAATTCTTTTAACCAGGCGCCATGTTTTGATTTGTTATAACCTGTTTTTTTAATATCCAGATAGGTAATACGAATTTCGGCAGGTTTATATTGCTGAGCAGCTGATTTTGTATACCAGGCCAGTGCTTCTTCGTAACTGGTTTTTGTACCTTTACCTGTTTCATACAAAACACCCAGTCGGTATTGAGCCTGAGCATCGCCTTTATTAGCCATTTTTTGCTGGAATTCAAACACACCTGTGTCGAAATCAACGCCAATTACGGGTGTGCTGAGGCTAACGGCGAGAGCCATTAATGCTATTTTAAATGTTAACGTGTTCCTGAGTTTCATAAGCTTTAGCGTGTTCGTTCTGACCTTTATATGACATCCTGCAGGTCTATTCGTTTATACATGGGAGACACAGATGTGTCTCCCGTGGTTGGGTTTATGTTTATTACTTAGAAGATCATGTCGTAAGTTAAGCTGACAACTTGATAGTCTTCCATATTTGGATTGGCTCCCATTAAGAAGCCGGCATTAAACGGTATCGTCATTGCAGGGCCAGCAGGAGTCGCAGTAGTCCAGTCAACTTGTACTGCAGCAACATCAGGGTCAACGGTTTTGTATTCAAATTTCAGCGCAGAATAATCATTCACATCATAGCGAATACCTAAACTCACAGAGTCCTGAGCTACTGCCGGATTTGGTACCAGGCCGACTGAATCAGTTAGAGTGCCTGTAAACGGTGTTGCTTCTGCACTGCCTACGGTGACGAAGGGCAGGAACTTACCGAGTTGGTAACCCAGAGTGATATAAGAGCCTTCCTGATCTGGGAATACTTCATGCAGTGAGCCATCTGTTTCGGTCTTGATGTATTCACCATAACCGACAATATTGGCGACATCGAATGAGAAACCTAATGTAGTCATATACATACGATCATTATTTTTTATAGTTCCGCCAGGAAGGACAACTGTACCACCTGATTGCGGCATATAACCTGGTGTTTGTACATATTCTACCGTTGGGGTAATCATACCGGCACGCACGGTGAAATTAGGCATATCCAGCTGGAAGTTGGCGCCTATACCGTTGCGAGCCTTGAATGTGGTTGTGGGTGATAAAATAACGTCATTGGAACCCACGAACAGCATACTGGTAAATTTACCTTTGCCCACTTTGGCCGTGTGCATGATTTCGAAACCGGGGTAGTTACGCATGGGGTTGAAGCCATAAACTTCTTCCGGTGGGCGAACCCAGGGGTAGAGGTAACCCACTTCTATATAGTCAGATAACAGGAAGGTCTGCAGATTCAGCTTACCGACACGGGCTCGAAGATTGCCCATGGTGTACTCCACAAAGCCCCATTCCAGATCCAGGTCATACTGGTTGCCATCGCGGTTATGGGCCAGAAGCTGGGCGGCTCCTGATATATCAGATGTCAGCTCGGTTCTCAGGTTAATACCGTAGCGGGTATCATATTCAACGGATACTGAGTCACCGATACGTTGAAGATAAAGTGCGTCATCATCGGGGGCGTCAGCTCTAACTGATGCTGCACCCACAGTAAGGAAAGTATTAATTTCATATTCCCCGGCAAATGCCTGATTTGCGAGAAGAGCCAAACTGATACCTAGCGCGGTAGATTTAATTTTCATGGTCAAACCCCTGACATTTTTCTTATATTTAATTAATGAGTTGCTGATTGCTAGAAAGTATGGCAGATAATTCTCGTAATTCAATGAAACTTAATAATATTTCCATTGATACTGCCAAAAGCGGTCATTTTTGCGATTTTTCATTTTGAGCTGATAATTGCTGACTGATCAGTACAGATATATGGCTTGATATTTATTGATACGTCACCATCTATTGATTAACTGATTATAGATCAATACTGGAAATATCAAGTTTATTAGTTAATCCATGTCAATTTCAGGCTGATTTCTATATGCGGACTTAAAATGACTCACCCATAACTACATAATGGCTCTTCAGTATTGGCTAATGTTAGAATTAACAGGCATTAGAATCTGTAATAGATGACAACAATTCGTTGTAATAGTCGATCAGAAGATTGAGATTTCGAATAATGGCGAATAAATACTCCGTGCCCCAGTTGCTTTGTTGGCCATACAGAATAATTCAATTATTCCTTATATATAGTCCGGCATAAATTATGGGTGTTTCAGCGAAGTGAGTTGTTATAATTTTGACAGCATTAATGCTGTAAATAGCAAACGAAATAAAGGTTTTGATAAGTGGACAGAAAATCGTTATTTCATGAACTACACTAGAGATTAAGGTATGAGTGATCAGCAATCTGATTTTAACCATGAAGGTGATCTGGCTGTTGAGGAGGCAACTCCAAAACTAAAGCCACCAAGAAAGTACAGGGTTGTACTGGTGAATGATGACTACACACCGATGGAATTTGTTGTCCAGATACTGACCAGTTTTTTTTCGATGAGTCAGGAGCAGGCTACCAAGGTGATGTTGACGGTTCACACAAAAGGAAAAGCGGTTTGTGGCGAATACAGTTACGAAATTGCAGAAACAAAAGTTGAGCAGGTAAATGACTATTCCAGAAAACATCAGCATCCTTTGCTATGTACTATGGAAGACGCATAGATTTTTTAAGTAAGCCGGTTTATACCGGCGATGATTGTGAGGCGAAGACGATATGTTGAGTAAGGAGCTAGAGGCTTCTCTGAACATTGCTTTTAACGAAGCAAGAAATAAGCGACATGAGTACATCACGGTCGAGCATTTATTATTGGCCTTGCTGGATAATGCCAGTGCCAATTCTGTTCTTAAAGCCTGTGGTGCAGATTTGTTGCGCCTCAAAAATGAATTAGCGGAATACCTGGAAGAAAATACACCTGTATTTAATGATTCAATTGATGGTGAAGTTCAGCCAACTCTGGGGTTCCAGCGTGTTCTGCAAAGAGCTGTATTCCATGTTCAATCATCAGGTAAAAAAGAAGTGACGGGTGCTAATGTGCTGGTTGCAATCTTTGGTGAACAGGAATCACAGGCTGTTTATTTATTGCATCAGCAAGATGTCAGTCGTCTGGATATAGTTAATTATGTATCCCATGGCATTTCAAAAGTATCGGATGAAAACGAAGAAGCTGATATTGAAAGTGGTGAAGACATCAGTGCCGACAATGAAAAACAGCCGCTTGAAAATTTTGCAACCAATCTTAATATGCGTGCATTGCAAAATAAAATTGATCCGCTTATCGG
>JAPHQX010000088.1 GCA_026196035.1 Gammaproteobacteria bacterium | reverse complement strand
TCATTTTCATCAACAATACGAATACCAATATGTGCAGCCGAATCGTTTTGTAATGCTTTATTTGCCCACAGACTCAATTGTTCATGACCGGGTAGTGATTGCTGATCTGAAATCATATATTGCACATCCAGTTCAACTGGCATCATTATTTCTCGTTTTCATCATAACGATCATAAGCAGTCACTATACGCTGCACAAGTGGATGCCGGACAACATCCCTGGCCGTAAAAAATGTCATCGAAACACCTTCTATGTCCTTTAATACTTCTACAGCATGCCTAAGTCCAGATCGGGTTCCACGAGGTAGATCTACCTGAGTGACGTCACCCGTCACTATTGCAGTTGAGCCGAAACCTATTCGGGTTAAAAACATTTTCATCTGTTCGCAGGTGGTATTCTGGGCTTCATCAAGCAAAATAAAAGCATCATTCAGTGTTCGACCACGCATGTACGCCAGTGGAGCAATTTCAATAATGTTTTTTTCCATTAATTTTACCACTCGATCAAATCCCAGCATCTCATAGAGCGCATCATACATAGGACGCAGATAAGGATCGATCTTCTGTGCCAGATCCCCCGGCAGGAAACCAAGACGTTCACCTGCTTCGACAGCCGGGCGAACCAGTACCAGACGCTGGACTCGCTCATTTTCCAGGGCTTCAACTGCGCAGGCAACCGCAAGATAGGTTTTTCCTGTTCCAGCCGGACCTATACCCAGATTTAAATCATGATTTTGAACATTATGTAAATAATGAGTCTGATTGGCTCCACGCGCCTTGATAATCCCCTTACGCAATTGCAAACTTCTCTGATCCATATTCAATGGGTCTTTCTGCGTCAGTTGCTCAACACCTGAATCCTGCAGAAACAGATTGATGCGTGAAGAGGTTAGCTGCTCTTTTTCTGTCGCCTCATATAAATCTTTTAAAACTTCAGCAACCACGCCCACAGCTTCAGGCTCACCAATCAGCTGAAAATGATGATTACGATTATTAATTTCGACACCCAGGCGAGACTCTATCTGTCTCAGGTGCTCATTCAGAGGGCCGCAAAGGTTAGCCAGACGATGATTATCGACAGGGCTTAAATCTATATCCAGACTTTCGGTCATATGGCTAATTTCAGATGTGTTCTAATAGGTAAGGGATCAGGCACTAAGGCGATTTTCTTCGAAATCAGCCAGGGCGATAAATTCGGCCTGTAAGGAATTAGGTAAAGCACGGGTAATTCTAACATCGACAAAACGCCCAATTAAGTTCTGACTACCCTCAAAATTTACAACCCGATTATTTTCAGTGCGACCTGCCATCTGGCTTTTATCTTTACGAGAGGGGCGTTCAACCAGAATTCGCTGAACAGTATCAACCATGGCTTCGCTGATTGCCTGCGCCTGTTCATTAATACGCTGCTGCAAACGCGCCAGACGGTCTTTCTTAATCTTCATTTCTACCGAGTCATCCAGTGAAGCAGCCGGTGTACCCGGTCGTGCGCTATAAACAAAACTGTATGAATGATCAAAACCAATATCATTAATCAGTTTCATCGTCTGCTCAAAATCAGCTTCTGTTTCTCCCGGAAAACCAATAATAAAATCAGATGATAAGGTAATGTCCGGACGAATTTCACGTAACTTGCGAATCTTGGATTTATATTCAGCAACCATATGACCACGTTTCATGGCCGCTAACACCCGGTCAGAACCACTTTGTACTGGTAAATGCAGAAAACTGACCAGTTCAGGCACTTCAGCGTAGGCCTGAATCAACGAATCTGAGAATTCGACAGGATGGGAAGTAGTGAAGCGGATACGCTCTATACCCTCTACTGCCGCCACATAATTAATCAATAATGCCAGATCGGCTATTTCACCGTCGTCCATTTCACCACGATAGGCGTTAACATTCTGTCCAAGCAGATTAATCTCACGAACACCCTGTTCCGCCAGCTGAGCAACCTCGGCCAGAATATCATCAAAGGGGCGTGAAATTTCTTCACCACGGGTATAGGGTACAACACAGAAAGTACAGTATTTACTGCAACCTTCCATAATCGAAACAAATGCAGTCGGTCCTTCGGCTCTTGGCGCTGGCAAATTATCAAATTTTTCGATTTCAGGAAAAGAGATATCAACTATAGACTTATGGTTAGTTTCAACCTGTCTGAGCATTTCGGGTAAACGATGAATCGTTTGAGGCCCAAAAATCATATCAACATAAGGCGCTCTCTGGCGTATCGCATCACCTTCCTGTGAGGCCACACATCCACCCACGCCTATGACCAGGCCAGGTTTATGCTGTTTCCAGTTCTTCCATTTCCCCAGTTGTGAAAAGACTTTTTCCTGGGCCTTTTCACGAATGGAGCAGGTATTCAATAAAAGAATATCCGCTTCTTCAGGGGTTGCAACCTGAACCAGATCATGGGATTCAGCCAGTACATCCTGCATCTTGGCCGAATCATATTCATTCATCTGACAACCAAAGGTTTTGATATAAAGCTTACGAGCCATTTAGACCTGATAATAATTACTAAATCGACCGATAAGACTATCATAAATTTGGTCAAAACTCATCAAAATAGGCATGCGGAGATATTTTCTAATAATGGAGAAAAATACTTATTTTTCAGGCTTTATCTGGAAATGCCCCAACTGACGCTCCTCCAGAACCCGAATCACGGCCAGCTTAAAATACTCGAACTCATCGACCTTTAAATCAAAAAAATACAGTGATGAACGATTCAGTTCTCTGGCCCGCGATATCATAGCAGCGTAATCAGATATTCCATCAGCAGACAAATCCTTAATCGTCTGCTCGATTAGTTCTGACTGGTATTTTCGACACTTGGCAATTTCAACTTCGGATTGAAGTATATTAAAAAGGTCTTTTTCCATAAAATATCCCTGACAAACTGTTAGTCTTATTTAGATATACACTCACTAGTTTTTGACAAGATCACTCTCCCTGTCATCTTTTTAATAATTCCTTGATGCCTAATAAAGGCAATGACATGATAATCTCAGTTCAGATTAAATCAACATTCGCCTAGCATAGAAAATAACCCCTCATAAAAACAATAGAAAGATCACATTATGACAAATTTCACAATTATATTAGTTTTCATCAATCTTTATCAGCCTGCTCACAATAATGGATACATACTCAATTGATCCGTTCTTAGGAAGAATCAGAAAGACATCCAGCTATAAAATTTATTATACTAATACCATAAAACAGCTAGAGTAACTGGTATGAAATATACAGCATTCACTCTCTATTTTTTTATTGTGTCTCTTAATCTTTATGCGTCCGATCTGCAACGGGAAAAACGCCTGGCAGATGAAATTGCTGATTTTATTATTGATGGTGAAGCCATTTATCTTGACTCTGGCAATCACAGATTTCTTAATATTTATATGCAGTCAGAATCAACCCAGCCCAAAGGGGGCGCAATTATTCTGCACGGTAGAGGTTTTCACCCGAACTGGAAAGATGTCGCCTTGCCTTTACGCACAGGTCTACCCGAACATGGCTGGCATACCCTGTCAGTTCAAATGCCAGTTTTACATAAGCAGGCAAAATATTATGACTATCTACCCATCTTACCTGAAGCATTTCCCCGCATCGAAGCCGCGATCAATTTCCTGAAAAAACAGGGATTAAAAAACATTGTACTGATTGCCCATAGCTGTAGTGTACACATGAGCATGGCATGGCTTGAACAACCTGGTGAGAAAAACATCAATGCTTATATTGGCGTAGCGATGGGCGCTACTGACTACAAACAACCCATGAAAAAAGATTTTCCATTTATGCAGTTAACAATACCTGTACTGGATATTTATGGCAGCAAGGACTTTCCTGCCGTAACTAATAATGCAGCTACCAGACTTGAGATGATAAAAATGGCGGGCAATTCAAAATCAGATCAACGCATGCTAATTGATGCTGATCACTACTTTACAGAAAAAGGCGATATTCTGCTTTCAGAAATAGCTCAATGGCTGGATACATTATAAAAACTCAAAACGCTACTAATCTAAAATTGAGTATTTCTATTCCGAACAAATATAGTTAAAAACTGGATACTATCATTTTATGAGCATTTACAGGACATGCTCTTCCTCTAGCATATACGGCAATGTCAAATACTAGAGTACTGAAACATCTTCTTTGTGCGATGACTTCAATTGATCGATGCAACGCTTTATCTTTAAAAAAAAATATAGAGTTTATAATTAGCCTGTATCAAGGAAATCCGAATGGTATGCTTGCCGTTAGGGGTGAAAACGCCGTGGAGCCGAGTAAGGTTGACACGCGGTTTGGGTATCAGGACCATCCCGGTCGAACGATGATGTCCATCGGTTCGAAAATGGCGTGTGTGGTACCGTCGCGGTACGGTGTCCTGAGCTGATAGCGGGTATTACCATTCGGCATCAGCGCCAGGCATTTTTCCGATACAACCGGCCGTGATATGTAGCGGCACAGACGCTCCATTTTGTCTCGCTGATAAGCCTCTGCGACCACCCCTGCATGTAAGCTAAAACCACCCACTTAAGCTACACGATCAGAGCAAATATTTCTTCTTCTGCTGGTACTGACTGGAATCAATTCAATAGCAAACTCTTATGCGTCTTCAGAACGATTTCACGCCTTACCTCCATCATGTATTCTCTATACACACTAAGAATACGATTCATATCATCGGTAACAGGCTTGATATTTATTACATCCTTTTTATTAATACGAGAGATACTGGATACCATTTTTTGAAAAATACTTTTCATTTTTACTGGTACACCCACTGACTCAACAGTAAAGTTATCTGGCAATTTTTTGAATGAAGCCAGAAGAATCATGTTGACTTCAAATATTTTGGGGTCAGGCTTATTTCTTAGCATGACAAGATCTGCAAATACTGACAACAAAGTAGATTGCAACAACTTAAGCGGCCTGGAATCCCTAGTGCTTTGCACCGTGTTCATTGCCAATACACCGTCAGGATTGAGACACTGGCTTAAACTGTGAAAAAATTCACGTGTCATAAGATAGTCAGGTGGCGCGATTGAGTGATATAGATCGACAAAAATAATGTCATATGACCTGGTGCAATTATCTGCAAAGGTACGGGCATCCCGAATATAAATATTTATGCCTTGTGGATTAAAATTAAAGTACTTCTCAGCTACTAAAAAAGATTTTCTGTTCACATCAACAGCATCGACCTGAAAACCTCTTTCTTTTAACATTGTCGGAACCAGTCCTCCAGCAACACCAAGCACAAGTGCGGATTCAGCCTTGGAATGCACTGTTATTGCACTGTTCAATAACGTGTAATTAACCCCAAGCAATGACTCCCCTGTGTCAACATCGATCACGCTTTGAGGGATTGCTTCCTGCATATATACCCGCTGTTTAAAACCATTCCCTATTCCATAATCCACGACTTTAATTGTATTAAAAAACGAGGGAAACTCTTCAACCACATGCCAGTCAGTACCTTGCTGATTATTTTTCTGAAACAACAAGCCGCCCGTGCATAAACTGATTCCTACAAGTGAAGCAATAATAACAGCATACTTGTAGCGCTTTTCAACAGGTGGTGAAACCAGTGTCGTTAACATGGCCAGTAAGCCCATTAACATAGCCAGAACCAGGATTCCTTTCGAGTTTGGAATATTGGGTATCAGAATAAAGGCGGTGCCAATGACACCTACAACTGAACCAATGGTACTTATACCAAACACCTTGCCGGCACCACTGTCACCTTTATCTTGCGATTGATCCAACGCAATCAACAACGGATTCATCGAAGACAATAGCACCAATGGCACACCCAGCAAAACTATACAGCCAATAAAGCTACCGACCACAAGATCAATTGAGGCAAGATAATGAAAAAAATCAGGATAGGTGAAACGCGAAAAAAATATTGCAATCGGCGTTATAGCTGGAAACAGCAAGAAATAAAATATCACTGATTCTGTATTTTTATGGCGCGCCAAAATACCACCATAATAATAGCCCAATGACAGGCCAATCAGCGTAATCGACAGAATGCCCGCCCAGATATATAAACTCACACCAAAGTAAGGCGACATGATACGTGAAGCCAGTACTTCAAGGCTAAGAACAATTCCACCTGAGCAGAAAATTAACAATAGATATGAAAGAGGCAATCGGTTCATCATTAAATGCTTTTTCTGGTCATATTTTTTCCTGCCATCTTATCTCAATGGAAATCACATAAATTACACCATAAAAATGCGCAATAACTATCGTGAAATATAGCATTATCATTTTTTACAAATACCATAATCATGATATAAAAAACCGGGCACACCATTAGCAAGATGTGTCCGGTTTCAGTCTTACTTATGACTAAGTTTTAGTAACCAGGGCTTAGTAAATATCCTCAGCCGTGTTAGTTACATTAAACTTACCGGTTGTTGCTGGCAATGTGATCTTATTGATCACGTTCAGCGTAGTGCCATCGAGGATGACCTGTCCGCCATTTTCACCAGCCCAGTCTGATATCCAGACTTCACTGCCGTCTTTATTGAACTCCATATGTACTGCCTTTCCGGCAGTAGCCACATCAAAGCAGCGATCAACTGCACCTGTTGACTTAGCAATGGCACAGATCTGCTTATCGTTGGTTGAGCTCAATGTCATATCAACCAGCACCCAGGGTGAATTTGGGTGTGTCTTGATGAACAGTGAACCCGCAGCCGGTAGATCAATCTGACGAACCACTTTCCAGGCATGCTCCGGATGGTTAACCGGATCAGCACCATACACCGAGATAAACGGACTACCGATATGGGGTGTGGCATTGACCCAGCCATAAACCGGATCTAACCAGTTAGCGCCACGACCTGGATGAGGCACATTACCCACATCGATAATCGCTTCAAGGGCCTGCTCCTGCACATCAACAATCACTATCTTGTTGCTGGCATTCGCCGCCGTCATGAAATAGCGCTTGGTATGATCCCAGCCACCATCATGCAAGAACTTGGCAGTTGCAATATTGGCAACCAGAGGTGCACCTTCCTGCGAATAGTCAACGATACCTACATAGCCAGACTCTTTCTGGTTAACCACCCACACGGGTGCAAATTCCGAGGCAACAATCGCCGCGACACGTACTTCAGGCAGTGTTTCACCATCGATACTGGTCATAGGAAGATTCACCAGATTTTGTGGCTCAAGTGTCAGCCCATCATAAGTGACGTACTGTGGCGGCCAGTAACAACCCTCAATGAGGTACTGGTCTTCATAGCCTTCAAACTTACTGCCATCAACACTTCGTGCATCATGGCAACCTTTCACCTTGGCCACGACATTAGGTACGCTCGCCCACAGGTCAATCATGTTGACCCAGCCATCACGGCCAATCGCATAGAAATAGCGACCTGATGCTGATGAGCGCAGGATATGAACCGCAAAGCCCACATCAACACGAGAGATTTCTTCATGAGTGTCACCATCGAAGATAGCGATCTTGCCCGCATCACGAAGTACCACACCAAAGAAGTTTTCCCAGTCACGTGAATGCTGTGGTGCGGCTGGACGACTGGCCACTGGCACCATCAACTCCCAGCTTGCCACTATTTCTGGCATTTCCAAAGCAGGCGCTTCAGGTGGTGGTAACTGCAGGTAAGCCGCCAGCTTGGTGATTTCATCCTCGGTAAGAATACCCGCCGTGCCAAAGTTTGGCATACCGCCTGGTGTACCGTGACGCATCATTGCAGCAAGACCATCAGTACCGATTTCGACTGATCTGGCCTCCCCAATTTCTGGGCCAGTTGCACCGGTACGATAAAGACCGTGACAGCCTGCACAACGGTCGAAGTACACGTTCTTGGTGTCTTCAAATTCCGTTTCAGTCAAGGTTACTGGTGTAGCTGCAACCATTGGGCTTGTCTTTTGACCAATATATGTAGCAATATCCAGCGCATCACCATCAGACAGATCAAGATCGGTCATGATGAATGGATAAGCTGCCAGTTCTTCTTCTGTGTAGGCATGAGTTGCCATCGCCAGAGGCTCAACAATAAAGGCCTCAAGACGTTCACAATAAGAACTACTGCCCCAAGCAGGACCACCAGGGCCAGGACCAGGACCACCACTACTACCGCTGGCACAATCTTCAGAATGACCCAGTAAGTCAGGGCCAGCTCTTTCGCTTGTACCCAGTGAATGACAACCGGTACAGTTCTCTCTGTACAGGGCTTCACCCACAGCGGCATTACCATCACGAGTAATCCGTTCAGGATTTCCAGCAGACGGTAACCAGCCCAGGTAATCGGCAATATCATTACGCTCTGCAGTGGTCAAATACGACAGGAAGTACATGGAAGGCGTATTATTAATAGCGCCACTGATGGTCCATTCTTCAAAGCCCCTGATGCTTCTACGTACGAATCGACCGCCACCATCGTTTCCATGACATGCAAAGCAAGTTTCCTTGTACAGTGCTTCACCAGCAGGGTACGGGCTACCACCACCTTCGGCTACATCATTCAAGGCAACGGTTACTGTTGCGCTATCATCGAGTCCGCCTGGATCAACCACCTGAACCGTCAGACCGAATTGTGTTGTTGTCTCATAATCCAGAGCTGAAGAATTGGCAACTGTCAGTGCACCATTTGCAACATTAATGGCAAAGGCACCACTGCTATTACCACCGGTAATGGCATAACTCAGGCTGTCACCATTCGGATCAGAAGCTAAAACCGTGCCGACTACAGTACCGTTGGCACTGTTTTCATCGACATTAAAACTCTGATTATTAATAGTAGGTGTACCCTCTTCTTCGACTATATCATTCAATGCAACGGTTACTGTCGCACTGTCATTGAGTCCATATGGATCAGATACTCGAACTGTCAGGCCGAATTGTGTAGTTGTCTCATAATCCAGAGCAGCAGAGTTGGCAACTGTTAGTTGACCATTACCAGAATTAATGGCAAAGGCACTACTGCTGTTACCACCGGTAATGGCATAACTCAGGCTGTCACCATCTGGATCAGATGCAGAAACTGTACCGACTAGCGTACCGTTGGTACTGTTTTCATTAACATTAAAGTTCTGATTACTGATATTAGGCGCATTGTTCGGACTGCCTTCATCCACATCATTCAATGAAACGGTTACTGTTGCGCTGTCACTGAGACCACCTGGATCAGCCACTCGAACTGTCAGGCCGAATTGTGTAGTCGCTTCATAATCCAGTGCCGTAGAGTTAGCGACCGTTAGTTGACCATTGCCGGAATTAATGGCAAAGGCGCCATTAATGTTACCGTCGGTAATGGAATAGGTCAGGCTGTCACCATTAGGATCAGAGGCTGAAACCGAGCCGACTAGCGTACCGTTGGCACTGTTTTCATCAACATTAAAGCTCTGATTACTGATAGTAGGTGTACCCTGCCACCAGCCACCGCCACCACCCCAGCCACCACGGGCAAAGGCGCTATCAACCATAAAGGGTAACATCAGTAATACCGTAATTAGGTATACTGGGATTTTATCCCTTAGTATTTTCTCTCTCATACTGTTCATATTGTCACCTTAATCAATTAGATTTAGTCATTTATGGAGTTCAGGATGAGGGTCTAACGCTATTACTTATTCCCTGTCACTTGCCACATCTCAGAAAACAACACCTTAATGATGACATTATGTTCAAACTATAAATATGCAGCATGTGAGTCATTTTATTAGCCCATATTGAGGGCATACTAATGGATAGGTTATACACATACTAAAGGATAGGAATTTGCTTAGATAAAAGAAAAAAACCCTATCTAGCGGCATATGAGGCAAGCATGATTATGCAATATGATGAGCAGATAAGTTATAAATAATATTCTGTAATACAAAATAGTGAAGCAAACCGTCAAGTCACTACTAAAAGTGTTTTTTCTTCATAACTACGGATAGAAACACTATCAGTTATTTTTTATATTATCCCTTGATGCATGGCATAGGTAATAGCTTCTGCTCGACTACGGACTTCAAGTTTTGCAAAAATGTTCTTCACATGATTGCGTACGGTTGCCGGACTGATATCCAGTTGATCAGCCATATCCCTGGTTACGACTCCACTCGGCAATAATCGCAATATTTCATATTCACGCTTACTTAGCTTATGTATTTTTTCATTGTCCTTTTCTGCTGTGCATGAATCATTTGATAACCGCCGAATCAGCTGATGACAATTCACCTGTCGCATACTATGAAATACACATACATCATTGTTATTTTTTTGATCTGATTTACCCGTATAGTAAGAACCAACATTAACTATAACTGGCGTACTACTCTCAGGCTTTAAAACCAGATCAAAATTAGAATTAGGGGTTTGTACATCGAAGAATTCTGCAATCGAACATTGAGGACCACAAACTTTATTACCCTGTAAATCTTCACCACAAAGCAATTCAGCACAGGATCGGCCTATGGCCCGTTGAGATGAAAATCCCAGTAGTTTTTCACATCCTTTGTTCCAGAAACGGACATGTCGATTACCATCAATACCAAAAACGGCATCTGCCGTATGTTTAAACAACTCATGTAATGCGCTCATGCAATCCTCACTTCTCGGCTTTTAATTTTATAATTATCCTGAATCTGATTTTCAGGTTAATCATGTAACCCGTTTCCGTGAATTATGGCCCGTTGCCTTTCTTTCTAAAAAAGCAAGGCTTTTCACATTGTTATATAAAACTATCAATTAGCCATAAAAAAGCAATCTCAATTTTCGTTCATTTTCGTTCATTTTCCTGGAAAGTGTTTCTCTTATTATATCAACAAGTTAAACAATATTATTGGAACCTAAAAGAATATAGGAAAGGCAATGCTATCGTCTTTTACTACTCCCTAATTAAACACTTTCTCTTTTCCTTGATTTTTTTGCATCCCGAGATAGATAAGCATAAAGCTAATTTTACTTCTATTAATATTCATTTGAAGCAAGCTGACTATTAGTCATTCACACTCAGCAATAATGCAGCTCGGATTATGACTAATAACTATGAATGACCAAACTTCTGTTCATGACGAGCTCTAGTTCATCAATAGAGCGTCACCAATAGAAGTGTTTCTGCATATGAAAATGAAAGCGTCGAAACGCTAGTTGATATAACTAGGAGCATGGCTTCCCGATGTTAACAAACGGTTGTGGTTTTGAGATTGCGTAACCCTGTGCATAATCCACTCCCAGCAAACGTAACTTTTCCAGGATGGTTTCACTACTTACATATTCAGCAATGGTCTTGATTCCCATAATCTGACCCACCCTGTGAATGGCCTCCACCATACCGTAGGCGATGGGATCCGACTCAATACCCTCAATCAACTGACCATCGATTTTAAGAAAATCCACGGGCATGTTTTTCAGATAACCAAAGGATGAGAGACCGCTACCAAAATCATCCAGTGCAAACATGAAACCGATTCCGCGCAGGCTTTTCATTAATTCCATGGCCTGGTCAAAGTTGCTTATTGCAGCGGTTTCGGTAATTTCAAAACAGATATTTTTCGGGGAGAGATCATATTTACCAAGCTGTGAACGGATGAAAAGCGGAAGATTACTCACTCCCAGTGAGGCCCCGGAAAGATTGATATTAAACACCATATTGTCAGTATGTCCCTCACTAGAAAGCCTGCAGATCTCGGCAAAACTGGAGTGAATTACCCAACGATCAATGTCCAGCATAAGATTATAACGCTCGGCTGCGGGTATGAATGCCATAGGCGCAATCACCTTGCCTTCCCTGTCCAGCATACGAATTAACAGCTCAACATGTTTAGGGTGCGTTTCATTCAATGGCATGATTGATTGAGAATACAGAATAAAACGATCCTCTTCCAATGCCTCTGTTATGCGTGATACCCACTGCATTTCCCCATGACGACGGGCAAGTTCAATATTGCCAGGCTCATAAACCTGTATGCAGTTGCGCCCTTTATCCTTGGCTGCAAAACATGCGGCATCCGCATCACTGAGGATTTCTGCAGGGCTGGCACTGTCTGCTGTGATCGGTACTACGCCTATACTCACGCTAACTTCAAATGCTTTATCCTCCCATATAAAACGGAATTCTTTCACCACCTTGCGTAAGCCCTCAGCAATATGGACTGCTTTTTTCAATGTGCAGTTTTCCAGTAACAGTCCGAATTCGTCACCCCCCAGTCGTGCAAGGACATCCGCATCCCTTACCTTCTCCTCAAACAGATAAGTAACCTGGCGTAGCAATTTGTCGCCAGCCACATGGCCACAGGTGTCGTTTACAATCTTGAACTGATCGAGATCCAGATAACATAAGGCATGCTGTTCACCTGAGTTTTTTGAGTGGGCCAACAACTCAGTCATGTGCCGCTCGAACTCACGCCTGTTGATTAATCGCGTAAGCGAGTCATGGCTGGCATGATAGGACAACAGATGATCTTTACTGTGTGCCATGGATGATTCATAAAAGACCATCACTGCACCAACCGCATCACCATCATGATTGCGTATCGGCGCGGCAGAATCCTCAATGGCGTATTCCTTGCCATCCTTGTGTACCAGAATGGTATTATCATTCAGACCGACAACACGCATCTCCTGCAGGCATACATCAACCGGATTAGGTTCAGGAGTCCGCGTAAGACCATTCATGATATAAAAATAATTCCGCAGGGGTTTCCCGTAAATTTCCTGCGTTGCCCAGCCAATCATCTTCTCCGCAACAGGATTAAGATATCTGACATTGCCCTTTTCATCGGTACTAACAACCGCATCCCCAATCGAACGCAGGGTAAACTGTGCCAGTTCATTCTGCTGAAAAAGATCATTGGTGGTCTGGCGAACCTTGAGCAAAGCAATAACCATGACCATAAATGTCAGCAGTAATAGCACAAGAATCACAACAAAATGAAGTATGCTCTGTTTTTTGACCCGCAAGGCACGTTCACTCGCCACCTCAGTAACGGCAGTATTAATCGCAATAATACTGTCAATGGCAGCAGTTGCCTTTCCCATCCATTCAAGCGCGCTGCAGACATAATTGCCATCAGAAGCACCACGGTAAACCAGTTTCCGTAATTTAGAAAATTCCTGTAAAAAAGTACTCTCCATTGCTCCAATTGCATCGAGCACCCGAATATCCAGTCCTATTTGCTGTTTTACTGACTGCACTGCCAGCAACTCCTGTTCCACCACACGACGATAATTCATCAGGCTGTCCCACACCTTCTCGGGCACAGCCTGTCGAACGCCAACATAATAAGCAAAGACAGCTCGTTCCCTGCCAGCATGCTCACTCGCCAGCCACACCCAATGCTTCAATGTCAGGTTAAGGTGCGCAACCTCATGGGGCATTTCCACTACAGCCAATAATGACTCACGCAGTTGTGCAATCGAGCTTATAAAACCTGTCGCTATCTCAATCCAGACTCCCGGGGTAATTTCTGCTTCACCTCCCTCTATCTGTCTGTCGACTCTGGCTCGTGCCGCCTTGAATAATTGAAATGCCTGGCTCGACCGTTCCAGATTTGCGGCCAATACCTTCTTGGATTTATTTCTCTGCTGTATCTGAAGTATTAACGCCTGTGCATTCAGCCAGAACACATCGCCATCCTGTCGAAGCTGTGCGACCTGCTCACGTATTTGAGATGAACCCCCATTGCTATCTCCAAGCAGCAACGAAGTCATACCACGCTCCACAGCCTCAATATTGGAGGCTCTGATAAGATCATCTACTAATTGATTTACAAGGGTCATATCTTTGGCGGCACGATATTCAAAGTAGGTGGTCCAACCCCATTGACCGGCAAGACATGCAACAATCAGGCTCAGCACAATCAGTGAGCCATTAATAATCCTACGCTGATCCATATCTACTCAACTCAAACACCCTCGCCATCTTCTATGAGCCTGTGTTTTTAGATTATTGTGTTTACTTAATAAGGCGATATCTTAATAGTTGCATTCTTACATACCAGTACAAATAAAGGGTTATTCTCTCCGGAATAATCCGTGTCTATGATGAGTATATAAGCGATACTGCATACTACTAAGGTCTTTAAAGCCATTAAACGTCATTTGTCACATATAGCTTTTTTGATACAGAGTCCAAAGAAATGGTAAGGAGGAATTTCTCAATAACTAATATACATCCTGTAGCAAACACTCAATTTAAATAACGCAATGACTTCTACGGACTAGATCCAGCAAGCAACCTGTTTCCCACCGAGTGTCCACTATGCATTGACCGGTTGAAACCGCAGGTGACAGCTGCCTCTAATATTAGAAACCACTAAATGACGGACATGTAGTG
>JAPHQX010000012.1 GCA_026196035.1 Gammaproteobacteria bacterium | reverse complement strand
TGTTATTACTTGCCTTTGTGCTTATCAACATAAGCACCCACACAAATTATCTAATCTAATTTTTTAAATAACATCGCTTGAAGCGAGCCGGTTAGTATAGCAACTCCCAGCTTAAACAGCTAGTCATCAACCATCTATTCCCTTCGGCCTGATACTGTCGTTCCTCAACAGAGCGCGAATTGTACAGGTATGATTTTGCAGGTCAACTGGTTTGTGAAAATATTTTTATGCCGGTATAACCCGGGCAAAAATAGCCTTCAGATATTCGGTTTCCGGGATCGCGGGATGTACAGGATGATCCGGCCCCTGATAGCCCTGGATAAGGATTTGCATATTACGATCCAGATGCCTGGCTGACTGCAGCATAAGCCCCTGTAACTCCTTTCTCGGCAGATGATGAGAGCAGGAACCTGAAACCAGAATGCCGTCTTTTGATAATAGCTGGATAGCCATCTGATTAAGGCGCCGATAAGCCTCTCTCCCCGCCTTAAAATCTTTCTTTCTTTTTATAAAGGCAGGTGGATCTACGATCACCACATCGAATTTTTCCCTTTCTTCTCTTAATCCTTTCATCGCTTCGAAAGCATCACCCTTGATTCCCGACATTCTATCGGCCACACTATTTAATTCCGCATTATTACCTACATGCTCCAGCGCCTGAGCTGAAGCGTCTATGCAGACCACCTCTGTTGCGCCTTCAACCGCCGCCTTAACACCCCATGCCCCAATATAACTAAACACATCAAGTACTCGCTGCCCCTTAACCAGTCCCGTAAGGGCCTGGCGATTCATACGCTGATCATAATACCAGCCTGTTTTTTGCCCGGTCTTTATTGGCGCCTGATATTTAACACCCATATCCTCCAGATAAACACTATCGATCTCATCCCCGAGGGCTGTCTCCTGATATAGCGGCAGGCCTTCTCGCTCACGAGCACTACTATCATTTCTTAACAGAATATTTTTAGGCTTAAGCACTTTCTCAAGTGCCATAACAACTTCCTGCTTCATGACCTCCATGCCTGCCGTGGTTAGCTGCACAACCAGTACATCCCCATAACGATCAACTACCAGCCCGGGCAAAAAATCACTTTCGCCAAATACCAGACGATAATAGGGTTTATCAAACAAACGCTCTCTTAATGACAATGCCACCTTGATTCGATGAACCAGTAATGACTGGCTGGGCGGATGCTTAGGGTCGCGACTCATCATTCGCGCACATATTAATGACGCTGGATTGATATAGGCAATACCCAGCGATTTACCATTATGCGAACATACATTAACCAGCTGTCCCGCATCAAAAACCTCAAAAGGCGTCTCTTTAGTATTTATTTCATTACTAAATACCCAGAGATGTCCCGCCTTGATTCTACGGTCTTCATTTTTCTTAAGCTTTAAAACGGGAAACTGCACACTCATAATCAACCACTCAATACATTAATGATGACACTGCATGAAATAACACAGCCTTAAACCATGCAGCAGCATAAACCATGACAAATAGACCCATAACAATACCAGCAAAAGAATACTAAACGAGCCATATAAAGTCGCGTAAGTCTGATTCATCATGACATAATAAACAAATAGCATTTTGGCAATTTGCCAGACCAGTGACACAATAAATGATGATGTCAGAGCCACACGTATATTAACCTTCATATTTGGCGACACTTTAAATACAACAAAAAACAGAAACCAGACCAGCAAATAGGACAACAGGGTTAACAAACCAAACATCTCACCATATTCACCAGCTACCCGCTGCAAATAATCTGACAGATAAAAAGACATACCCAATGTCACCGGCATTAACAATGCAAGAACAAAATAAGTGCGTAACGCTCGCCACAAACTGTTATTCGGCACATAAAATATTTTATTAACAATATACTGATAATTCTTATAAAACATAACAGATGCAATAGCCGTATAAACAAAGCCCATTACACCCATGCGTCGTGTATTCTCCAGAAACGAATCCAGATACTGACTAATCATTTCGCTATGAGCCGGCACAAGATTCATAACGATAAACGCCTTTATAGCAAGATAATAACTGGCAAAGGCTTCAAACTGACTCAATACATAGAACAGAATCCAGAGCACGGGTATAAAAGAAAAAATTGTATAAAAACTTAAACTGGCAGCAAAATAACCAAAATCGTCACCCAGAATAAAAACCAGTCGCTCATACCAGTATTTTGATCTAATGATAAAGCTCATAATTAATTATCGCCCCTGGAATAACCACAAAAATCTAATGAATAGTAACAGACTTATAGTTCGGTTATAGTTTGTCTGCTCAAAAACGACAGCGCTCATATGAAAAATCCAGAAAATAAACTTGCAGATGAAACCAGTCCCTATTTACTCCAGCATGCTGACAATCCAGTCAACTGGCAATCATGGAATAAACAGGCTCTTGCCCTGGCAAAAGAACAGAACAAGCCCATTTTATTATCGATTGGCTATTCTGCTTGTCACTGGTGCCACGTTATGGCCCACGAATCATTTGAAAATAATGACATAGCAGAATTAATGAACAAATATTTTATCAATATAAAAGTCGATCGAGAAGAACGCCCCGACCTGGACAAGATTTACCAGACATCACATTCACTATTAACAGGTCGCCCAGGCGGCTGGCCTCTTACCGTTTTTCTGACACCTGCAGATCAAATGCCATTTTATGCAGGCACCTACTTTCCCAATGAGGCCAAATATGGCATGCCTGCCTTCAGCGAAATTCTTACCACAGTCGATAATTTATACAAAACACGACTTGAAGATATCAGGGAACAAAATGATTCGCTTCAAAAAATGTTGAGCGAAGCAAATGAATCAACAGACTCATCTGAAAAAACTATTAACACCTTACCTCTGGATCTTGCTCGAAAACAAATTGAAACTGTCTTTGATTCTGTTAATGGAGGCTTCAGCAGTGCACCAAAATTCCCACACCCAAACATTATAGAACGAACATTAAGACACTGGTCGCTACTAAAGAATCAGGGCCATGATGACCCGCAGTCACTGCACATGGCAAACCATACACTAAACCAGATGGCCCTGGGTGGCATTTTTGATCATATCGGCGGCGGCTTTTATCGTTACTCAACCGATGATAAATGGATGATTCCGCATTTTGAAAAAATGCTCTACGACAATGCACAATTACTCATCAATTACGCACATGCCTATCAAATCACCCAACAGCCACTATATAAAAGCATTATCGAAAAAACAGCTCAATGGGTAATAAATGAAATGCAATCACCCGAAGGTGGCTTTTACTCCGCCATGGATGCTGACACAGAAGGTGAAGAAGGAAAATTTTATGTATGGGAACCTGATGAAATTAAAAACTTGCTAAGCAGTCATGCTTTTGAAATATTTTCTACCTGTTACGGCCTTAACAGAGAAGCTAACTTTGAAGGAAAGTGGCATTTACATACTTACACAAATAATAAAACCCTGGCGGATAATTTTAATACAACCGAAACAGACATTGAGAACATTCTTAATCAGTGCACCGCAATACTATTCAAAGAAAGACAAAAACGCACTCAACCCGGAATTGATGACAAAATACTCACCTCATGGAACGCATTAATGATTAAAGGTCTTGCCTCTGCCGGACGCATTCTAAATAGACCTGACTTTATTATTTCCGCCAGATCAGCTGCCTTATTTATTAAAAAACGACTCTGGCATAATAATCGATTAATGGCGACATACAAGGACAACAAATCTCATTTAAATGCCTATTTAGATGATTATGCTTATTTACTCAATGCACTTATTGAATTATTACAGTGCCAATGGGATAACGAAATTCTTAACTGGGCAGAACTAATTGCTAACTCAATACTGGAAAACTTCGAAGATACTGACAAAGGCGGTTTCTTTTTCACCAGTCACGACCATGAACATTTAATTCAACGGATCAAAACTTATACTGATGAATCAACACCCTCTGGTAATGGCATTTGCTCACAGGCATTATACAAATTAGGCCTGTTAATTGGTGAATCTCGCTACCTGTCTGCGGCAGAAAACTGCATAAAATCCAGTATAAATACTATTAACCAGAACACTCTTATGCATTCCAGCATGATTAATGCCATTGAAGAGCAGACCAGCCAGATTACAATTATCATTCTACGCGGAACAAACGAAACGCTGAATCAGGCCAATCACTTTCTGTCAGAGATCCATACTAAAAACTTTCTAACTTTTTCGATTAATAATGACATTGATATTGCGGATAAACTATCTGAAAAAAAACCGATAAATGATTTCTGTGCTTACATATGCAAAGGAATGACATGTAATGCGCCCTTAACTTCAATCAAACAACTCAAAACATTCATACAAAAATACAATGAAACACATTAGTCATTACACTGAGATAGAGACCTACACCACAAAAGACGGCTCAGGCATAAAAGAGCTTATGCACCCGGCACTCAATCATAACAACAATCAAAGCCTTGCCGAGGCGATTATACCTGCGCATACTGAAACCCTGTTACACATGCATATTAAAAGCGAAGAGATTTACCACATTACTCAGGGACAGGGAGAAATGACATTAGGCGAAAAAAAATTTCCCGTACAAACCGGTGACACAATCTGCATCTCTCCATCAACCGCTCACAAAATCAAAAACACGGAAGATACTGATCTAAAAATCCTCTGTTGCTGCGCACCCGCCTATTCTCACGAAGATACACAACTTGTATAAAAAAAGGCCTCATAAAGAGGCCTTTTTACTCACGTTAGATCAGTATATTACTGAGCAGCCGCCTGAACTGAACCCACAGTTCTTATCCAGGGCTGTGTAGACAGGTTTTTATCACTAATAAATGACATTGCAGCATCAGCTTCCGCTCTAGTAGGATAGACTCCCAGCATCAAAACATACCAGACTTTACCATTAACATTGGTCTGAGCCGTCCACTGATCTGGCAAATCATTAGACTTTGCAAATGCCATTAGCTTATCCATACCACTTGAAGCACAAACCTGAACCGTAAAATACTCTGCCGGCTGACTCATAATGTCACCCGCTGCAGACATTGCAGGCTCAGCAGTCATTTCAGTGGCATTAACTGCTGCGGCTTCCATGGGGACTACTTCTTCCATCATCGGCTCTGGTCGAGCCATATCTTCAACCGAAGCGGATGCAGCTGTAGCCTCTGGCTCAGTAACCCAGGGGGCTGGTGCTTCTTCAGTTGCTGGCGTTTCTTCAACCATCTGCGCTTGATCTGTTACTGGTGCTTCATCTACAGTCACCGCTTTACCTTCAGACCAGGGCGAACCCTGCTGAGACCATGGTGATGGCTTACTTGAACAAGCCCCTAGAGCAACAGTCAGCGTTAATACAGTGGCCAGTAAACCAATTTGATTATTTGTTTTGATATTCAATGTCATTTCCCCATGAATTATGACTTTTTGCAGAGTTTAACCTATATATAATTCAGTTCCAAAAGTTATCCCTCTTTTCTTCAGGAAATCAATCATGAGCAAAGCCGAATGCCCTCAAAAGAAACCCTATGTTGTTGAACTTGAACCTGGCACATACTGGTGGTGCTCTTGCGGTAAGTCATCAACTCAACCCTTTTGTGATGGGTCACATACAGGCACAGATTTCACACCCGTTGCCCTGGAAATCACTGAAAAGAAAAAATATGGCCTCTGCGGATGCAAACAAACCAGGACACCCGTGATGTGTGATGGAAGCCACAAAGACATCTTATAAGCAGTTATTCACAACAACCCAAAGCAAAAAAGGTGGCTATCGCCACCTTTTTAAATTTTACTGCATCAATTTCTGAATTGACCCCAGGGTTCTAATCCAGGGACTGGTTTTTAACACCCCGGACATTTCATCTCGCGCTAACTTGGCAGACGCCAGATCAGGATATATATCCAGTAATAAAACATGCCAGGTCACGCCATCACGCATCGTAGGCACTACATAACGCACTGATAACTGATTTTGTTCGGCAAATTTATAAACTCGATCAATATCAACTGAAGCCATTAACTGAAGAGTGTAATAATTAGCTGGCTGATTCATGATTTCCTGCTCAGCACCCATAGCTGCTGGTGCAGGCTCAGCTGCAACTGGCGCTTCTTCAACAACTGGCTCCATAGCCTGAACTGGCTCGGCTGGCGCCGGTGCATATGGATCATATGCCAACTGATCACCTGCTACCGCGTCTGCCTGATCTGTTGCCAATGACTCTTCATAGGCATCACGACCTGATTTGATACTTCCACCCGTTGCCCATGGAGATGCTGTTTTCTCACCCCATTCAGATTTTTCAGGCGTACTGGAACAGGCAGATAGAATTACGGCAATACAGGCTACTCCCAAAAGCTTTACAGCACCTAATGTTGTTATATTTTTCAAGACGGCGTCCTCATTATTTAGTCTAATTTTAACCAAGTTTAGTAGATTATAGACAATTCTTAAAGTTCTACATTAAGATTAACTGCCAATTATTTAACAATCAGGGTTCCCTGATACATTTTCATATCACAACTAAAGCCATACTGACCCGCTGACTCAATACATAAATGCACATCTCTGGGTTCATTTAATGGCAACTCCATCCGAACACCCAGATCATCAAAGCGTACTATTTCAGCACAGGGACTGGGATCAGTGCGCTGAAAACGCAAAGTCACCTCTTTGCCCTTCGCTATTTCGATATAGGCTGGTACGTATTTCCCATCCGCCACCTTAATATTAATAATTGAACTCGACGAACGAACAATATCGGGGCGACTCAACCAGAACCACCAGATAATAAATATCAGCAGCACTATTCCAGCAATATTCACCAGCCAGACCATTATTCACCCGGCCTGAAAAAACGTAGACGATTGGCATTGCTCACTACAGTAACTGAAGACATCGCCATAGCTGCACCGGCAATCATCGGATTTAATAACATCCCCAGCAAGGGATACAAAACACCGGCAGCAACCGGTATACCCAGTGAGTTATAAATAAATGCTCCAAATAAATTCTGTTTAATATTTCGCACAGTTGCGATGGAGATTTCTATAGCATTGGCAACACCATGTAGAGAACCACGCATTAATGTCACATCTGCTGTTTCCATAGCAACATCGGTACCTGTACCTAGAGCAAAACCGACATCCGCCTGGGCAAGTGCAGGCGCATCATTGATACCATCACCCACCATACCGACAATATAGCCTCTGTTTTGTAGCTCGGAAATCTTTTTCTCTTTATCTTCTGGCATTACATCTGCAATCACTTCATCAATACCCAGCACGTTGGCGACAGCATCAGCTGTTTTCTGATTATCTCCCGTTAACATTACGACTTTAAGCCCACGCTTTTGTAATCGCTGAATAGCGTCTAATGAATCTATCTTTATCGGATCCTCAACAATAATGACACCTGCCAGCTTTTTATTGATCGCCAGAAACATTGATGTTTTTCCCTCTGATGACTTACGATTAATCAGGTCGTCCATAATATCGACGGACACCCTATTTGCCTGCATCAATCGTCTGTTACCTAATAAAACATCCCGGCCTTCAATAACCGCCTGAACACCCTGACCTGTTATCGCCTGAAAATTTTCCACTATTACCAAATTAATATTTTTATTTTCTGCGGCCATCAACATAGCAGAAGCCAGTGCATGTTCAGAACCCACCTCGAGGCTGGCCGCCAAACACAATACCTCTTCTTCACTGCAGCTTTCTACTGCAATCAGTTCAGTCACTTCGGGCTGACCTTTTGTTACTGTGCCCGTCTTATCTAATACAATTGCTGTCAACTTACCTGACTGCTGTAAAGCATCGCCATTTCTAATCAGCACACCAAATTCAGCTGCTTTACCTACACCCACCATGATTGATATTGGTGTAGCCAGACCCAGGGCGCAGGGACAGGCAATGATCAGCACGGTCATGGTAGCCACCAGTGTTAAGCTCATATTTGAACTCAAATTAAACCAGACCAGAAATGTCAGCACGGCAATAATCAGCACAACAGGCACAAATACAGAAGCCACCTTATCAACCAGTCGACCAATTGCAGGCTTACTAGCCTGAGCCTGTCGTACCATTTCAATAATTTGTGCCAGAGCAGTATCTTTACCAATGCGCCTGGACTGAAATAAAAAACTACCCGTTTTGTTAATCGTACCTGCAGACACATCATCACCCGACTGCTTTTCAACTGGCATAGGCTCGCCGGTTAGCATCGATTCATCTACTGCGGAAGAACCTTCAATCACAACACCATCAACAGCTATACGTTCTCCCGGCCTGACACGCAGGGTTTCATTCAAACCCACTTGTTCAATTGGCAAATCCAGTTCACTACCATCTCGAATTACTCGTGCCGTTTTTGGCTGCAAGCCAATAAGACGTTTTATGGCTTCCGATGTTTTACCCCTGGCTTTTATTTCAAGTGCAGAACCAAAATTAATCAGTGAAATAATAATTGCCGCAGCTTCGTAATAAATATGCTGTGCCTGCTCAGAAAAATAACTAGCAAAGATAATGACCGCGGTAGAATAAACCCAGGCAGTTCCCGTACCCAATGCAATTAATGTATCCATATTGGCATTATGATTTTTAAATGACTTCCAGGCTCCCACATAAAAGTGTCGCCCTGAAAAAACCATAACTCCAAGCGTCAAAAAACCTGTAAAACCCCAGAACAATTGTGAAATACTATTATCAAGTCCAGGCAACCAGCCTGACATACCTGCAATAAACAATGGGCCACCTAGCAGAGCTGCCACAAAAGATTTAATCATCAAATGCCGGTAGTGCTCTGCTTCTACACGTTCTTTATCTTCTAATTGCTTATCTTCTCCGGCTATCAATTCAGCCGCATCATAACCTGCATTTTTAACAGCCGTAATTAAAACATCGACTGGAACATCTGCAGATACAATGGCTGTATGCTCCGCAAAGTTGACACTTGCTTCAATAACACCCTCAACATTATTTAATGCATTTTCAACACTCGCCACACAACCTGCGCAACTCAAACCCGAAATTGATAACCTGAATTGTTTTGTCATTTCTGAAAAACCTCATTAATTATCATTAGATATTTTATATACACTTTTTTTCCACATCAGAAAAACTGCAGGCAGTACAATTAATGTCAACAAGGTTGCACTAACCATACCACCCACCATGGGCGCGGCTATTCTTCGCATAACTTCAGAACCTGTTCCACTGCCCAGCATAATAGGCAACAATCCAACAATTGTTGCAGAAACCGTCATCATAATAGGCCTGACTCGCATCAAAGATCCATCAATAACGGCCTGGCGAATATCATCAATATCCAGCTGCCGTTTCTGATTTTTTGCCAGTTTCAATTGATCCGCCATCGCCAGATTCAAATACACCAGCATAACCACACCGATTTCAACCGCAACCCCTGCCAGTGCAATAAACCCAATACCCACAGCAACTGACATATTGTAATCAAGCAAATAAAGAAGCCAGAAACCACCAATTAATGCCAGCGGTAGCGTACCCATAATAATTAAAACTTCGACCGCATCACGAAAGCTCAAATACAGCAACAGCATAATGATAATAAGTGTTACTGGTATAACAATTTTGAGACGATCTATTGCACGCACCATATATTCATATTGACCTGACCAGCTAATCGAATAGCCCGCGGGTAACGCCACCTGATCAAGTACGATCTGCCGAGCTTCTGCAACATAAGACCCTAAATCACGACCTCGAATATCAACAAAAGTCCAGCCATTGGGCCGCGCATTTTCACTTTTAATCATTGCAGGACCCGCTTCAATACGAACATCAGCTACTTCACTTAATGCAATATGCGCACCTGCGGGTGTAATAATAGGCAGCTGTTTTAATTTCTCTAAAGAGTCGCGCACATCACGTGGGTAACGAATATTCACAGGATAACGTTCCAGACCTTCAACTGTCTGTGAAATGCTCATACCACCCACAGCGGTTCGAATAACATCCTGTACATCGGCAATATTTAATCCAAAGCGTGATGCCGTTAGCCTGTCAATATCAACAGTAACATAACGGCCACCCGCTACACGCTCAGAATAAGCTGACAATGTCCCGGGAACCTGCTTCACAACCTCTTCAATATTTTTACCTATTTTTTCAATAACCGTTAAATCAGAACCAGAAACCTTAATACCGACTGGCGTTTTGATACCGGTTGCCAGCATATCAATGCGTGTTTTGATTGGCATAACCCAGGCATTTGTTAAACCCGGAAAACGAATCAGAGAATCCAGTTCTTTTTTTAATTTATCAAGGGTCATTCCTTCACGCCACTCATCCCTGGGTTTTAACTGAATAGTGGTTTCAATCATCGTTAAAGGCGCCGGGTCTGTTGCTGTTTCTGCACGCCCCACTTTACCAAAAACACGTTTCACTTCAGGCAAGGTTTTGATTAATTTATCAGTTTGCTGCAATAATTCCTGCGCCTTACCGACAGACACACCAGGAAACGTAGTGGGCATATAGAGTAAATCACCTTCATCCAGGTCAGGCATAAACTCTGAACCCAGCTGACTCAATGGCCATAAGGTAACAACCAGTAAAACAGTCGCCACAATAAGAATTTGTTTAGGCGACTTTAATACCCAGTCGACCATCGGCCAGTACATTGCAATCACAAAACGATTTACAGGGTTATCATCAATCCGCCGAATCCGTCCACGAATAAAATACCCCATCAACACGGGCACCAGTGTTATTGCCAATCCTGCCGCAGCTGCCATCGCATAGGTCTTTGTATAGGCCAGGGGTGAAAACATGCGGCCTTCCTGTGCTTGCAGAGCAAACACCGGCATAAAACTCAGTGTAATAATTAATAATGAAAAGAATATCGGGGGGCCAACTTCACAGGCTGATTTTTGTATCATCTGCCAGCGATTTTTATCGGTCATCGCCTCCTGCTCCATATTTCGATGCACGTTCTCAACCATAACAATCGCAGCATCAACCATAACGCCAATAGCAATGGCGATACCGCCCAGGGACATAATATTGGCATTAATACCCTGATAATACATAACTATAAATGCAGTCAGGATACCAATAGGTAAAGCGACAACGGCAACCATAGCCGAACGTATATGAAATAAAAATACAGCACATACAAGCGCCACCATTAATAACTCTTCTACAAGCTTTTCACCTAGCGTATCGACAGCTCGATGAATTAGCTCAGAGCGATCATAAGTTTCAATTAACTCAACCCCTTCCGGCAAACCCTTTTTCAATACATCCAGTTTTGCTTTTACTTTATCAATCACAGCCAGCGCATTTTCACCCCATCGCATCACCACGATACCGCCAACCACTTCTCCCTCACCATCAAGCTCTGCGATACCACGACGCAATTGCGGTCCAAGACGAACATCTGCTACATCTTTTAATAAAATAGGCGTACCTCTTTTATTAATTGCCAACGGAATATGCTCTAGCCCTTCCTTGTCACTTAAATACCCCGTTACTCGGACCATATATTCCGCTTCTGCCATTTCAATAACTGAACCACCGACTTCCTGATTCGATTTCTGAATGGCCTTGCGAATTTTTTCCAGCGGCAACCCATAAGCCCGCAAGCGATCTGGATCAATCACCACCTGATATTGCTTAACCATGCCACCAACAGTCGCCACCTCAGAGACACCCTGCACAGTTTGTAACTCGAATTTTAAAAACCAGTCCTGCAAAGACCGCAACTGGGAAAGATCATGCTGACCTGATTTATCAGTTAAAGCATATTCATAAATCCAGCCGACACCTGTAGCATCGGGACCTAACTCCGGCTTAGCCTGCGCAGGTAAGCGACCTGAAACCTGACTTAGATACTCCAGAACACGAGAGCGCGCCCAGTATAAATCCGTTCCATCTTCGAAAATGACATAGACATAGGAGTCACCAAAAAACGAGTAACCACGAACAGTAACTGCCTTAGGCACTGATAGCATGGCGGTGGTTAACGGGTAGGTCACCTGATCTTCCACTACACGAGGCGCCTGCCCAGGATAGGAGGTTTTAATAATTACCTGCACATCAGATAAATCAGGAATTGCATCCAGTGGCGTTTTACTGACTGAATAAATACCCCAGCCAGTGAGCATTACTGTTAATAACAAAACCATAAAGCGATTTTTAATTGACCAGACAATGATATTTGAAATCATAAAATCACTCCTGCATCCGGATCAGGCTTGCTTTTAAACTGGCTTCCGAATCAATCAGAAACTGCCCGGAAACGACAACAACATCTGCCTCATTCAGCCCTTCAATAATTTCTACCCAGTCACCCGACTCTATGCCTGCTTTGACTTTTCTGGGAGCAAAACGTCCATCACCAAGATCCAGTATCACTCTCTGCTCCTGACCTGTGCGTATTAATGCTTCACGTGGCATAGAAAGAATATCTTTTTTTGCACCACCATAAATACTGACATGCGCATACATATTTGGCTTTAAGGCCTCATCAGGATTCTCAAACTGCAAACGAACTTTCAGGGTGCGTGTTTTAGCATCAAGCGTGGGGTAAATATACTCGACCTTGCCTTCCCACTGACGCCCCGGCAGGTAACTCAGGCTAACATCAGCAGACTGCCCTAACTCAACCCAGTCCACCTGAGTTTCAAACACCTCTGCCAGCAACCAGACCCGAGACAAATCAGCCAGTCGCATAACCTCTGTTTCTGGCTTTACATACATCCCTTCACGCACCTTCAGACTTACAACCACGCCATCCTGTTGCGCATAAATAGAAACCGACTGCGGTACTTTTCTATTTTTTTCCAGAAGTTTAATTTGCTGGTCAGAGACACCAAGCGAACCCAGCCTGTCTCTTGATGCATTAATTAGACGTCGATTATTACTAATCAGCGACTGCACATATTCTTCCATTGCATTCACCAGGGTTGGCGAATAAACATTAAACAAACGATCACCTTTTTTAATTCGCTCACCTTCTGAGCGCACATTAAGATTCTCTATCCAGCCATCAGTTCGTAAATGTATATGACTGACTCTTGATTCGTCATAATCCACAGATGCCACAGTATCAATACGACGCCATAAGGGGCCTCTTTCAATTTTTGCTGTTCTTACACCCATATTATTAATGACTGCAGGTGAAATTCTCACTACAGGACCATCTTCTGCTGTCTGATCGTCAGCCTCATCATAAACAGGTACCAAGTCCATTCCCATTGGCGACTTGCCCGGCTCATCACGACGATAATTAGCATCCATTGGAGCAACCCAGTAGAGAATTTTTTTCTGTTTTTTTACACTTTCTTTTGCTTCTACCTTAACCTGTACCAGGTCCATACCACATATAGGACAGGTACCTTCTTCATCTCTGATAATTTGCGAATGCATTGGACACACATATTTAGGATTCAGATGTTTTTCTGTATGCTGAAGTGCGGTTTCCTGCATCAACGGATCTCGTGTTTTTTCCGAGAAGTACCAGCCCATCACCAACATAATCACTACTGCAATAATAATCTTTAATGTTGTTTTCATTTATACATCTCCTACCAGATAACGAATATCGGCATGGGCTATTGACTGTTCCACAACCAGATTCAAACGCTGCAATTCTGCTTTTAGCTCCGCGCTGCGCGCACGTGTTAATGTGATAAATGAAACTACGCCAGACTGATAACCATTCAAAGCTGCGGTTGCATTCTGTTTCGCCTGTTTCAATACCTGACGATCATAAAGGCCAACTCTTTCTCTTAATTGTTGCCAACGCGCATAAAACTGTTCAAGCTGGGAAACAGCCTGCAGGTAAGCATCCTGCTTTTCATACTTACTTGCCAGCAGCTGTTTTTGTCTGGCTGAAACCACCTTATCCTGTTTCTGGCCGGTAAATACAGGCAAATCAAAATTTATCATTGTACTGACAAAATCAGAACGATCTGAGCCATCCATATTTTCACCCGATCGTTTAGCATAACTAATATCAAATCCCCATTGTGGCTTATATTTCTGCTTCGCCAGATCAAGCTGCTCCCTGCTAGCAAATTCTTTTGCTCTATATTTCGCCATTAATGGATAATCACCTAGTCTGGCAATAAGATTCTCAATATTAGAATTCAACGGCTGATTAAACTGCTGTGCTTTTACCTGCAAAGGAAGATTTGAATTTTCACGTCCAACCCACTGAGACAATAAAGATCGTGCTTCTTTTATTTTTGAACTCATCTGTTGCAACTGATCATCCAGTAATGACAATTCTAATTCAGCCTGCAACACATCCTGCTGTTGATTACGCCCCGAGGCATACAAAGATTGACTAACATTAAGCTGCTGTTTAAACAGTCTTCTATTTTTCTGAATAATTTTTTCTGACTGCTCATACAGGTAAACTTTCAACCAGGTCTTGCGCACACTCATTCGAACCATTCTCTGACGTAAATCCAGATCAGCACGTTTCTCAAAAGCTTTCGCCTTTAAGTGACCGGACTCATGCTCAACTGTATTACCCCTGGGTAAACTTTGTTGATAACCGAGAACTAGCTGAGTCATAGGTTCCTGATCCAGCTCCAGACTATCTGTCGGCAGGGATAACAGGCCTAACTTTATTTTAGGATCTGCCCAGCTATCCGCAGCTAGCGAATAATCTTCAAACGCCGAAATCTGCTCTGAATGACTTTTGACCAGAGGATCTGCTTCCAGTGCAAGCTGAATAGCAGCATCAAGTGGGAGTGTATTTTCAGCCTGTAACAATGCAGGAAGCCAAAACACACCTAACAGTATTTTTCTAAAAATATTTAAGGTTTTCATACCCAGTTACCATAAAAGGATTCATTAAATGTATGCCATATGATTAATCAACAGGCAGACGAAACCAACTAATAGCAGGGTAAGTTTAAATCAGTAGAGTAGTATTTAGCAGAATGGGAGGTGGACTGGTTTCTCTAACAAGCCTGTCCGAATGAATGAAATTTAGATTTAATAATGCAGCCAGATCTACATTAATAATCGACACAAAGTAACTATTAAACTCCAGGCTTGCTGAAGATATGATTTTAATGCCTTCAACGGACTGATTATCACTGGCCAGTACTGTGTCACAAACAGCAGGGGGGCAATGACAGTTCATACCTGCCATATCCATCTGACCAGCAGCTGCTTGTGTCTGCATCATTGCCGCATGAACGGGGACCTGAAATGCCATATTCAACCAGCTTATTACAAACACAAGCACTAACCAGCGACTGAATCGCTTAAGTTGATTTTGTGTAAAAGTGGCTGAAAACATCCTGAACCTTTATTAGTAATCACGGATAAACTAATAACAGTATAGAACATTCAGAGTTCAAAACAAACACTATGCACTAACAGTGAAGGTGTAAATCCTGCAACACCTCGAATTACATGCTATGTAACATGTATCACATACAGTAAGTAGAAGATCTACCTATTATTGATACCGTACTTCGGTTAATAGCTTTGTTTAATAAGCCGCAATTTAGCATGACCCATGACTTTAACTAATAACCCAATAATCAATCCATTACAGGAAATTGCAGCCGATAGAAAGGACCTGTTATACAGCGCCTATCCAAACCTGGCCAATATTTCAAATACCAGCTGGATAGAAGCCATTAATCGTTCAAAATTAATGGAAATACCCCCCAAAACAGAACTTTTCAGCGCCACAACAACCTGTAATAACTTCATATTAATGTTTGAAGGCCGAGTTAGAGTTTACCAAACAGCCTCAGATGGCAGAGAAATAACCCTGTACCGTATCGAGCCAGGCGGCATGTGCGTTCTTAGCCTTAACAGTATGCTACAGAAACAACCCTTTAATGCTATCGCTGAAACAGAAACAAAATCTGTTGCCCTGATCATGTCGTCAGTTGATTTCAATCAGGAGATGAATAGCTCAGAAATCTTCAGAAATTATGTCGTCACAACCTTAACGGGCAGGCTATGTCAGTCCATGAAGCTTATTCAGGCTACCGCATTTGATAACTTAAATATGCGCCTTGCCTGTATGCTAGGAGGCCTGTTTGAGAGAAATCATGGTCGGTTACTGGAAATAACGCATCAGGCACTGGCTCATGAACTGGGTACAACTCGTGAGGTCGTTAGTCGAATTCTTAAGGAATTTGAAAATCAGGGATGCATAGCCCTGTCACGCGGCAAGATAGAACTGGCCTCAGCACAGGGTCTTGAATGGTTTTCATCCAAACATTAAAAGAACGCTTATTCCTTTAATGTCAGACCTGAGGTATCCGGTGGTGGTGGA
>JAPHQX010000133.1 GCA_026196035.1 Gammaproteobacteria bacterium | reverse complement strand
CTTCAACCACCTAAGAACCGTGGTGAATACCTGTCATTAAAAGACAATCACATGAGTCTTGTTCATACCATTAATGAAATTTTAAACGAAACAAAACAGAATAAAGAGTTAATTCACAATGCCATTCACTCGTTAAAATTAACATATCAGAACATACTGGAAACCAGTGAATACAAATCTATTGCTTATAGTGATGGCATCAACAAGAGCAACCCTCTTGATACTGAATATAAACCAGATGACATTTCTGGACCAAGCCCTATAGAACAGGCAATCGCTGAAGCACAGAAAAAGATTGAGCAACTACCGGAAATGGTAAAACCCGGTGTCTGGTTTGAAATATTTGTATCTGAGGATAAACCTGTCAGGCGCTTAAAATTATCAGTCATTGTACAGGAAGACGCCAAACTTGTTTTTGTTGACCGACTTGGCGTAAAAGTCATGGAAAAAGATGCTGTTGAATTTGCTACCGAGATTGATGTGGGTCAGTCACATATACTTGCTGACCACTCTATTTTTGATCACGCTCTAACTAATGTAATAAGCTCATTAGCAACAGGTTAATAAATTATTTACAATGTTTTTTGATATCAGCTCGCAAACTGTGTGTAGTTTTTTCGCGTTCACTATCTGATAAAATTATTCGTTTACCTTCCTTGTCAAGATTATAAAGGCTACCTGCTGATTCATAACTTCTCAATTGATCCTTGGCCCATTGGCATTTTCTCTTTAACTTCTTTTTTTGTTTATTCTTTTTGTTTTTTAACTTTTCTTTTTCTATACGATCTTCTTCCATAGCATCGGCAAGCTTACGCCTTTGTTCTGCACGATCATCAATTTTTATCTCCTTTTTCTTGCTATCTATATCTACATTCATTTCCTTTGAATTATTAACTGGCCGATCTGTGTAATGCACATTACCCTGCTTATCTATCCACTTGTAAACTTCCCCATAACTGGAAAAACTGACTGATAAGATGATTATTGAAATAACCCAGATGATCTTCATTAAATTGTTATCCATACAATTGTAATTATTAGTAACAGTTATATTTTACTATGACTTAAGCATTTATTGCAGCCCATAAAAAAGGTCGGGTACACTGTACCCGACCTGACCACACAACCAGCAGGAGTCTAATCTACTGGTATTTACCGCGTCGTTCCTGCGCATCTCCACATCCATATGGATCCATGCGCCTACGACTACTGTACATCCTGCACATATTATTTACCGGTAAATTCTGGGTAAGCTTCCATACCACAATCTACTAAGTCCATACCTTCATATTCATCTTCTTCACTTACACGGATACCCATTACAGCCTTGATGATACCCCAGACAATAAGGCTCGCACCGAATACCCAGATAAAGATAGTTAGACCACCAATAATCTGACCCGAAAAGCTCACATCACTGTTAGTCACAGGTACCAGCAACAAACCTAAGATACCGCATGTACCATGGACTGAAATTGCACCGACTGGGTCATCTATTTTCAGTTTATCCAGAGCAAGAATGCTGAATACCACCAGAACACCACCAATCATGCCAAACACAGTTGCCTGAAGCGCTGTGGGTGTTGAAGGTTCTGCAGTAATCGCAACAAGCCCTGCAAGAGCACCATTCAGGATCATGGTTAAGTCAGCTTTACCAAATAACAGCTTGGCGGTGATCATAGCGGCAATTGCACCACCTGCTGCGGCGGCATTAGTATTCAGAAATACCATTGCAACAGAGTTAGCACTGGCAATATCACCCAGCTTAAGAACTGAACCACCATTAAAACCAAACCAGCCCATCCAGAGAATGAATGTACCCAATGTTGCTAAAGGCAGATTAGCACCTGGAATCGCATTCACCTGACCGTCAGGACCATATTTGCCTTTACGAGCACCCAGCAATAACACACCGGCTAATGCAGCTGCAGCACCGGCCATGTGAACAATACCTGAACCTGCAAAGTCAGAGAAGCCAAGGTCACCCAGATTGTACATGCCAAAGACATCATCGCCATTCCATGTCCATGCACCTTCCATTGGGTAAATGAAACCTGTCATCACAACGGCAAATGCAAGGAATGCCCAGAGTTTCATTCGTTCAGCAACAGCACCCGAAACGATCGACATAGCAGTAGCCACGAACACCACCTGGAAGAAGAAATCAGAAGCATCTGCATAAACAGAATCACCACCAAAACCATTTTCCTTAGATGCAGCTAATGCATCAGTTACCAGTGATTCACCACCCGCTATACCGGTCAGGAAGTAACTACCGCCATACATAATCGCGTAACCTGATACCAGATACATAATGCAGGATACTGCAAATAATGAAACATTCTTTGCCAGAATTTCAGTTGTATTTTTAGAACGAACAAGACCCGCTTCTAACATTGAGAAGCCAGCTGCCATCCACATAACTAATGCACCACATACCAGAAAATAAAAGGTATCCATTGCATATTGAAGTTCAAAAATTTGATTTTCCACTTTTTTATCCCCCGTTATTAAAGCGCTTCTACGCCACTTTCGCCCGTACGGATACGGATAACCTGCTCAACTGGATAGACAAAAATTTTGCCATCACCAATCTTGCCTGTGTTGGCCGCATTGCGAACAGATTCAATTACCTGATCAACAACGCCATCATCCACGGCTACTTCGATTTTTACCTTGGGCAGAAAATCAACGACATACTCAGCACCGCGATACAGCTCGGTGTGACCCTTCTGGCGACCAAAGCCTTTAACTTCAGTCACCGTAATACCCTGAACGCCGATATCAGACAGTGCTTCTCGCACGTCATCCAGCTTAAAGGGTTTAATTATGGCTGTTACTAATTTCATAAAAAATCTCCGAAACAGTTTTGCATAAGCAAATATTAATTAAGCAGACAAGACATGCTCGTCTGCTTAATCAGCTACTTTAAAAACTAAATTCTTTACCCCATGATGCAACAAACTGCATGTCATCATCGCCTGTAATATCATTCTTCTCGAATGCAAAGGTGAAATCGTCTTTGCTCAAACTTAATGAATAATGACTGTAATCAGTGCCCGCTGGATCATCGAAATCATAATCACCATACAGTGCACTCATACCCAGACCACTCACTTCAAAATCAGCACTGACACTGAAATAAAGATCTTTTTCATCCTGTGGATCACCTTCTTTAGCAAAGGTCGATGCAACATAAACAGTAGCTGGACCAAAACCTACACTGGCATAAAGCTCAGCAAAATCAGCATCTACCTGTACTGTACCGCCGTCATCTATTGGATAAACATATTTGATAACACCTACGTCATAGCTAATACTGCCTGCTTCAGCTGCATATCCTGCATATAGATCCATTTCATACTGACCAGATTCAGCAGCTAAAGGAGACACTTCAGCAACCCATGTGCCGGCATAAGCACCTGACTTATGAGAATAATCCAGACCACCGCTAACCGCTGCTGTATCACTTGTCTGAGTCACACCGCGCCAGAGATAATTGCTCATTACACCAATGTTGCCTGTTAATTCAGCCATAGCTGTGCCACTGGCTAATACACTCGCAACCGCAGCACTCATAGATAAAACTTTTAATTTACTCATTGTGAACCCCTACTTACTATGTTGGTTATTACTAAAAATTGTAATGACTTAAGAGCATCAGTCATGCCAAGATGAAATAACCTAGTAATTTCAACTAGTTATCGTATATTTGTTGATTCATACGCTTTACCTCCTTACTAGCTATGCACCACATACGCACATAAAATTATTCTTGCACCATGCGTACGCACCATAGTTGTGCGTTACTTATCATCTATGATAAAAATCTATCTAAGTTACAATAAGCATCTTTATTTCGGACTCAGTTATGATCAGCAATCAAACCATTAATGAAATTACGCAAAAAATTTCAGCCCTTTTACCCGACAGCATTAAAGTCGTGCAGAATGATATCGAACATAATATTCGCGCTGTTGTTGAATCCACATTCAGCAAAATGAATCTGGTGAGTCGTGAAGAGTTTGATGTGCAATCAGCCTTACTGGCTCGCAGCCTGGAAAAATTACAACAGCTGGAAGAGCAAATAACTGAACTGGAAAAAAAATAAAACTCATCAACACACTATGGAATGGATGCCATGTCACTTGCAAAAGTTTATACCCGGGCGCTGGTCGGTATTAATGCGCTGCCGGTTTCGGTAGAAGTACACATCTCTAATGGCTTACCGGCTTTATCTATTGTCGGCCTACCTGAGGCCGCAGTAAGAGAAAGCAAAGATCGTGTAAGATCCGCCATTATTAATTCCCATTTCGAATTTCCTTCGCGCAGAATAACCATCAATCTTGCACCTGCTGATCTACCCAAAGATGGTGGCCGCTATGACCTGCCCATTGCAATAGGCATTCTCGTGGCATCGGGACAAATTAATTGCACAACACTCAATGAGTATGAGCTGCATGGTGAACTTGCACTCAATGGAGAACTCAGAAGTGTTTCAGGCGCCCTGCCCGTTGCACTCGGTGCGCGTGATGCCAGGCGAAAATTAATTCTGCCCGTTACAGATGCCAGGGAAGCCATGCTGGTCAATGAGGTAGACGTTTTTCAGGCCAATCATTTACTGGAAATATGTCAGCATCTGCAGGATCTGGAAAAACTACAACCACCTTTATTAAAAAAGAATTGCTCAAACAAAATAAGCGCAATGGATCTTAATGATGTATACGGACAGCATTATGCCAAGCGAGCTCTAGAGATAGCCGCTGCAGGTCGTCACAATATGATTATGATTGGTCCACCTGGTACAGGTAAAACTATGCTCGCCAGTCGTCTTCCCGGAATATTGCCACCTATGACAGAACAACAGGCTCTGGAAACAGCTGCGATTTCTTCAATCAGTGCGAATGGATTTAACATTGAAAACTGGAAAATAAGACCCTTCAGAGCACCTCATCACACAGCCTCGGGCGTTGCACTGGTTGGAGGTGGCTCAAACCCCAGACCAGGTGAAATTTCACTTGCCCATCATGGTGTTTTATTTCTTGATGAACTAACCGAATTTGATCGTCATGTACTTGATGTTTTACGTGAGCCACTTGAAACAGGTAGCATCACTATTTCACGTGCTGCACGTCAGGCAGAATTCCCAGCACGTTTTCAATTTATTGCTGCCATGAACCCCTGCCCTCAGGGTTATAACTGTGATGGAAAAGAACTCTGTCAATGCACGCTAGAACAACAACGCAAACACCGCTCACGTATTTCAGCGCCCTTACTGGATAGAATCGACATCCACATTGAGGTACCGCGCATGAGTCGAAAAGAATTACAGAATAACAAATCACGTAGTGAAAGCACAAAAATAATACAGCAACGTACCAGTCAAGCATTTTCAATTCAAATGCAAAGATGCGGAAAACATAATGCCGATCTAAGCAGCAAGGAACTTGAAAAATATTGTAATCTCAGCACTGAAGATACAGAACTTCTCGATAGTGCGCTGGATCATCTAAAACTTTCTACGCGTGCCTATCATCGAATTTTGAAACTTTCTCGTACTATTGCGGATCTTGATAACCAAAAAAATATTTCCCGCAAACACTTAACAGAAGCTATTTCATATCGGTCGCTGGATCGATTCACTTCCATCTAGAACCAGAAGGATGCAAATAGACGATACACATTAGCCGTAAATCGGTACGCTGGCTCATCACCCGGGATGGTCTGAACTGTTAAATCTTTAAAATTATCATAATCAAAAATCATATGGCTAATATAAAGATTTACCGTACCTTTTTTAAATACACTAAAGCCATCCTTAGCAAATTCGTAAGTCACTCCTGCGCTAATTGTATGATCAGTATAAGAACTTAACTCTTTGTCACGCGCCATGAATGTTTGCGCATCAAAATAAGGAAACATATCACTGTAAAATTCGGCCTGAGACTGACTATAAAAACGATAACTAATTTCAAATAACCAGTTATCTTCATGGGCATGCACATAACCAAGATCAAAAGTGTCTGCCTGTATACTCCAGGTATCAACAAAATAACGATAGCCTGCATAAACTGAAGCACGATGGGGTAAATAATGCCTTAGATGAAATGCCAGTGCATTACTGGTACGTGTATTGGGATAGACTTCTTCCTGATAGCTATAACCGGTAGCCGATGCGGCATCAATATAACGCACTCGTCGATAAGGATTATTAAGAAAACCCTGATCGGTCATGGTATCAAATGCCACACTTAACAACATATCTTTAGTTAATACCTGGGAGACGGATACACGATAGACCTTAAGATCAATGTCTTTCCTGAATGAAGCGCTGCCATTTTTCCCAACCACATTGTCACCTTTGGTATAACCCAGGGTGACTGTTGTTAAATCGCCAAACATATCCTGACTAATGCTCACACTGGTAGTATCTGCTTCATAATCATTTTCTGAACTGGTAGTCAGCGACAGACTCATTTTTGTCTTTTCATGTAAATAGTCCAGACCCGCACCAATTTCTGTGCGTTCTTCTTTATAGGGACTAGCTGTAGTTATGACATCAATAGATGCACTGGATACAGTGTCTACATAATATTTTGCATAGGCAGATACACTTTTACCGACTGATTTTCTAACCAGTACCGATGGCCCATTTATTTCAACCCCGCCACCATCATATTCATGAAACATAACATCAGCACGATCTTCGGGTAACACGGCGGCTGTTGCACAATTAATTGTTTGCGCTAATAATACCGCTATTAAAATAATTCTTTTAGTTACAGCCACAACCACCACCTGATGCCAGACCTGCACCACGAGCACCTTCACGTGCATCATAGACATGCTCTAAATAGGATGAGGCGACAGAATCACGATCAATAATCATTACCTTATCTGCAAGATGCGCTCGCTCATAAGGCTTGACCCAGGGCTGTGCATCACATGCAATGATACTTAATGAAAACAATATAATCAGGCTAATGCGCATGGGTTTATTCCTTAATCAGTTTTTTAACCCATTGTTTATAGATGGCTTCATCACCTGGTTTATAGCCTTTATGCAGATAACGCATTTTTCCATCCCGATCTATTAAAACTGTGCTTGGCATGGCTGACACATCATATAGCTTGCTAACTTTATTGGTGTTATCAAACACTACAGGAAAACTGACCTTGATCTCTTTGAGCACCCTGAATGCTTCCTTTGAATCCTCTTCGACATTCACACCCATTACTTTAAAACCAAAATCTTTATATTTATTATGCAGGCTATCCAGCAATGGCATTTCCTGACGACAGGG
>JAPHQX010000068.1 GCA_026196035.1 Gammaproteobacteria bacterium | reverse complement strand
GTACCTTTTAAATCAGATTCTCAGCCCAGTTTTGATGATCGTGTAATTGCATTGTCTTATGGTTCACGGCGTATTCTTGAGTCTATGGATTTGTGGCATGAACTGGAAGATTTAATTCAACCCATTGAATCGATACATGTGTCTGATCGCGGGCATCTGGGTGCAACACGTTTGCATCATAGCGAAGAACACGTCGAAGCCCTGGGTTATGTAGCAGAAAATCGTGTAATAGGTCAGGTGATGATGAATCGCCTGCAACAACTGGATCATATTGATTTGATATGCCCAGCAAGTATTGAACAGTTGCAACAGGCTAATCAGTCAGTCGATGTTGTTTTAAATATTAACGGGGAAAAAAAACAGTTAACCACAAAATTACTGGTGGCTGCTGATGGTGCTATGTCGCGAGTGCGTGAACTGGCAGGTTTGCAGACACAGCAGCAGGACTATGGGCAGACTGCGGTGATTACCAATGTTGAAACAGAATATGCGCATCAGAATGTGGCCTATGAACGTTTTACCGACACTGGTCCTTTGGCTTTTTTACCGATGACAAAAAAACGTTGTTCAGTGGTCTGGACTATTGATGCAAAAGACAGTGAACAGATTATGTCTTTGAGTGACGATCTGTTTATTGAAAAATTACAGCAGCGTTTTGGGTTTCGTTTAGGTCATATATTAAAAGCCGGAGTGCGTAATGCTTATCCTCTGGCTTATATTGAAACTGAACAACTGGTAAAAGGCCGGGTTGCGATTATTGGAAATGCGGCCCATGCATTACATCCGGTTTCAGGTCAGGGTTATAACCTGGCCTTGCGTGACGTGGCGGAGATTGCCGAACTTATTGCCACAGCAGATGATCCCGGTCATGAATTATTACTCGCTGAATATCATGTTAAACGTCGCAAGGATATGCAGCGAGTTTATCGATTTACCGATACGCTGGTAAAAGTTTTTTCAAATAATTTATCACCTCTGGCTCATGCACGAGCTGCAGGTTTGATTTTAATGGATTTAACACCGTCACTGCGTCATCTAATGGCGCGTCAAAGCATGGGGCTGCTGGGTCGTATGGGTAAAATGATGCGCAGGATATCATTATGAAAAGTCATTATGACGTGGTTGTTATTGGCGGTGGTATCGTCGGCTTAACGCTGGCCTGTGCACTGGCTAAAAGTCGTTTGCAGATTGCCGTGATTGAAGCGAATGAACTGGCTGAAATAAATAAAGCTGATGATTATGATTTAAGAGTCTCAGCCATCAGTCGAGCCTCGCAGCAGGTGTTCGCTAATTTAAATGCCTGGCAGGGCATGCAGCTTCGTCGTGTCAGTCCTTATCAGAAGATGCATGTCTGGGATGCCACCGGCGATGGTGAAATTGATTTTGAAGCGGCGGACCTGGGCGTTGATGTGCTCGGTCATATTATTGAAAATAAAGTCATTCAACTGGCGCTGATTGAGCAGTTAAAAAAACTCTCCAATATAGACTGGTTGTGTCCTCATTCCGTCAATGAAATTCAGTATGCTGAAAACGGTAGTTTTATAAAACTTGAAAGCGGTGATGAATTAAGCTGTGATCTGTTAGTCGGTGCCGACGGTGCAAATTCTCGAGTGCGTGAAGCTGCCGGTATAGAAATTGAAAAAGCGGCATATCATCAGAAAGGCGTTGTTTGTGTGGTGAAGTCTTCGAAGCACCATAAAGAAACCGCATGGCAACGTTTTTTGCCTACAGGCCCTGTTGCATTTTTACCACTGGGCGATGGTCGATGTTCCATTGTCTGGTCAGCCACTGATGAAGAGGCTGATCGTCTGGTTGCGCTGGATGAAGAAAATTTCTGTGGTGAACTTGAACAGGCATTTGATTATACATTAGGCCGGGTTGAATCCATCGGAGCAAGGGCGGCCTTCCCGCTGATTCGTCGTCATGCGCAAAGTTATATCAAACCGGGCCTGGCTTTGATTGGTGATGCAGCACATACCATTCATCCACTGGCGGGGCAGGGCGCTAATTTAGGTATACTCGATGCTGCCAGTCTGGCACAGGTTTTAGTTGAAGCTGATTTGCGAAAACAAAGTATTTCTTCAGTTGCCACTTTACGAAAATTTGAACGCTGGCGTCGTGGTGAAAATACTTTAATGATGTACAGCATGAGCGGTTTTAAAAATTTATTCAGTAATGAACAGCCGGGTTTAATGATGTTGCGAAACTTTGGTTTAAATCTGGTGAACAGTGTGACACCGGTTAAACATAAACTGGTGCGTCATGCCATGGGGCTGGAAGGTGATCTGCCGGAGATTGCTAAATCGATTGGCTGGTGAAAAAAATAAAGTCGTAAGTCGTAAGTCGTAAGTCGTAAGTAGTAAGTAGTAAGTCGTAATTTGTCATTGCGAGCGCAGCGCGGCAATCTCGTATCTTAAAAACTTAGATTAGCTTCGCTAACGCTCACAATGTCAGAATCATAGGCTTATTAGAATTTAAAGTTAGCCTGTGCACTTAAAATATTCACATCAGCTTCATAGGTACCGGTGACCGTGTGACCAAATGAGGCATCTGTATTATTGATGGGTGTGTCGTCAACGAATAAATGGCTAAAACCAACATCAATCGACATGTCCGTTGCCATATTGTAACCAATGCCAAAGCTTAACCATGTGCGATCATCACCGGGAATGCGAGGGGTGCGATCTTCAGGTGATTTAATCGGGGTCTGGTCGATAGCAATACCTGCGCGATAAGTTAGTTTATCATCCTGTTTGTAATTTATACCCAGTGAATAGCGGTAAGAATCGTCCCAGTTTTCTGGAATAGTTGAGGCTGATTGATAAGGGTTGTCAAAAACGATGATAAGTTCCTGAAAGTTGCTCCAGCGAGTCCAGGTAATATCGGCCATGATCGCCAGTTTTGAATCAATATCCCGGTAATAACTAACTGATAATGATTCGGGTAATTCAAGGCTTGCTGTTATGCCCGTGTCAGAAAACAAGTTAAAGGATGGGATCGCAGCATCTAATACGCCTTGCAAATTTGCATTAGTAGTAAAGTCGACGTTGCCAGTCAGGCTATGTTTAATAGATGATCGATAAGCAACACCCAGTCTCGAATCTTTATCCAGATCATAAAGCAAGCCGGCATTCCATCCAAAGTCCAGACTATCACCGGATAATGATTGAGAGCTATCTAACGCCTGGTTACCTATGTTGGCCGCTGTCAGGCCTGCTCCATCACATACGCCAACTGGAACACCTGCGGGTACCAGTTTGCCCTGACATATAGCGGCTGAGTCAAGCTGGTTTGCCAGTGTGGCTTCAATGTATTGAATATTTAATCCGAAACCTACTGATAATTTGTCAGTGGCTTTGGATGCAAAGCTTGGATTTATATTTATGACATGAACTTCAGATTTTGTTGCTGTGTAACGACCGACCCAGTCGCTACTGTATTCTGTAGATAAACCATAAGGCACAGTGATACCAATACCAAAGATGGTGCTTTAGTACCCAATTTTTATTATGTAACCGAAATAGGTAACAGCACCATCATCATCAGGACCACTGATAGGTGCGGTGGTCAGAAGAGCGGACCCATTATTCGTAAAATCTGCCGTTGGCGAAACAAAATGTCCTGCAGCCACCATCTGACTACCAGATAAACGTGTCATACCCGCCGGGTTGAACCATACAGTCGAAGCATCTTCTGCAACGGCTGCAGCTCCGGCAAACGCATTGCCCATGCCACTGGCGCTATTCTCAATTAAAGCAAATCCCGCTGCATTTGAGTGTGAAATATAGCCAGTGGAGATGAGTGCCAGGGTAATGGCGGTCGTAAGTTTTCTGGCAGGTATCGTCATAGTCATTTCCTTTTTATGGTTATTGGTTTTTTTATCATACGCATGACTTTGAATTTTTCAATATTTACCCTTTCTCAGGCATAGATTTAATATATACATCCTGTTTGCTATAGGGGATTTCTATACCTTCTTCCTGGAAGCGTTTGTAAACCGTGCAGTTGAGTGCATCCAGTACACGACCTCTGAGTACCGGTTCATCTACCCAGCCTAATAATTCAAAGTCCAGACTGGAAGCGCCAAAGTTTCTGAATCTCACTCTGGGTTCCGGGTCGTGACAGATGTCCGGGGCATTTTCAGCGACTTCCATCAGTACTTTTCTAACCAGATCAATATCGGTTCCGTAGGCAACACCTACTTTTAAACGAATACGGAATTTTTTATGGGGCCCGCCAGATTCATTAATGATTTTAGTGTTGCCCATAATGGAATTAGGAATGGTGACTTCAACATCATCACGGGTCAGCAGGCGAGTGCTGCGAATACCGATGTGTGTTACTTCACCGCGATCACCGGAATCAAGGACGACAAAATCACCGATTTTATAGGGTGCATCGGCGAGAATAAAAACACCGGAAAACAGATTGGCCAGTGTGTCCTTGGCAGCAAAACCCACTGCGATACCGACAATACCCGCCGAGGCTAGCCAGGCCGTCATGTCGATGCGCCAGGCAGTGAAGATGAAATAAATCGCACCGCCGATGACCAGCATAATGGCGATATTTTCAAACAGCGGTCGGGTCTGTGAGCTGATAATCGTCAGGTGATCCGGGTTTTTGCTGATCGAGCGCAGAACCAGTCTTGCCATGCGAATCAGGAAGGTTGACCAGATGAAAACAGCTGTGGTTTTTAACAGGGAATAAATAATCAGTTCAGTCTGGCCACTGCTCAGCAGGTTAGTGACCAGGGTGAAGGCAATAATCAGAATCGTATAAAACAGTGCCGGGCGGGTAATTAACAGGATGTGGTCATCCAGCTTGCTGTGGGTTTTATTGGCTATACGCAGCATGATTTTGCTGAAAATCACATTAACCACTTTGGCGCATATCAGGCCAATAATGACAACAATAATAGCCTGGTAAAAAGGGTTCTCGCTGAAGCTGTTGAGATATTGCTGTATCTGGGGGTGATTGATCTGGTCCATGGTCTTATTTCGTTTTCAGGCTTAGGGTAGGTGGATGATTCCAGATTTCTTCGCCAGTTACAAACAGTCTATTAATCTGTGGGCTTGGCCAGGCCCCAGGGCTGTGGACAAACCGGAATTCATGGATTTTTCATGGTAATCCATAGCCGTCTGGTTTATAGTGCCCGCTCAATTCTACATGCTGTGGGAGAGAACAGGCTAAAGCCGGAACATCGTCGAATGACTAATTGTTTTGAGCCCTGTCACCGAAGGCGCAACCCGCTCGGAAACGCTCAGGTAAAAGGACCACAGCAATCGTCCATCATGGGCAAATTGACTCTGGAGAGCGGCTCTAAATAACATGAGCCCACCGAAGGGGATGATGATTCAGGTCATCAGGATCTCTCAGGTAACCGGACAGAGGGGCGAATGCATTGTCGAATCAATGGAGTTCGCTTTATGAGTCAAAAAACAGCACTGTATGAAAAACACCTGCAATCGAATGGCAAGATCGTTGATTTTGCTGGCTGGCAGATGCCCATTAATTATGGATCCCAGATAGAGGAACACCATCAGGTACGTCGTGATGCCGGTATGTTCGATGTCTCACACATGACCGTAGTGGATATCAGCGGTGATGCGGTGACCCCCTTCCTGCAGTATTTATTAGCCAATGATGTCGCCAAACTGAAACAGTCGGGTAAAGCCCTGTACAGTTGCATGCTGAATGAAAATGGCGGCGTGATTGATGATCTGATTGTTTATTATATGAACGATGACTGGTTTCGCATGGTAGTGAACGCCGGTACCCGTGATAAAGACCTGGCATGGATTAACCAGCAGGCTGCAAAATTCAATGTAGCTATTAAAGAGCGTGATGATCTGGCAATGATTGCCGTGCAGGGTCCCAGAGGGCGAGAAAAAGCACTCCAGGTTTTGCCTCTTGATGTCAGTCAGGCTGCAGCTGATCTGGAGCGTTTTTTTGGTGCGGATAGTGGCGAGTGGTTTGTTGGCCGCACGGGTTACACAGGTGAAGATGGTTTTGAAATCATGTTGCCTGAATCGGAAGCCGCAGAATTCTGGGATAGTTTAATCGAAGCTGGTGTGCGTCCCTGTGGGCTGGGTGCCCGTGACACATTGCGTCTGGAAGCCGGTATGAATTTATATGGTACCGATATGGATGAAACCACATCACCTTTAATTTCCGGCCTTGGTTGGACCATTGCATGGCAGCCGGCAGAACGTAATTTTATCGGCCGTTCGGTTATTGAAGCAGAAAAAAATAAAGGCCCGCAGCAGAAACTGGTGGGTCTGGTACTGGAAGATAAAGGTGTACTTCGTGGTCATCAGAAAGTGATTGTTGACGGTCAGGGCGAAGGTGAAGTGACCAGTGGTACATTTTCACCGACACTGAAACAGGCTGTTGCACTGGCCCGTGTGCCTGTCGGCACGGGTGAGTATTGTAAAGTAGATATTCGTGGCAAACTTTTATCAGCACGTGTGGTTAAACCCGTGTTTGTAAGAGATGGCCAATCCTGTATTGATTAATTAAAAATAAATAACATCAACTGTTTAAGAGGACAATGTTATGAGTGAAGTTCGAACAGATGTACGTTACACAGCATCACACGAGTGGGTTCGTCTGGAAGATGACGGTACGGTAACCGTTGGTATTTCAGATCATGCACAGGGACTGCTGGGTGATATCGTATTTGTTGAATTACCAGAAGTGGATGCAGAGTTTTCAGCTGAAGATGCCTGCTGTGTAGTTGAATCAGTTAAAGCAGCTTCTGATATCTATATGCCGATTAACGGCGAAATTGTTGATACTAATAATGCACTGGTCGATGAGCCGGATATTATTAATTCATCGCCTTACGATGACGGCTGGATTTTTAGAATCAAACCTGTAGATGAAGAAGATATTGAGCAGTTAATGGATGCCAGTACTTACGAAGCTGAAATTGCTGACGAATAAGATTTTTAAATTTATTTTTTTAAAGTGTAATTATGCCTTTTATTCCACATACAGAAGATGAAATATGCGACATGTTATCGGTGATTGGTGCCGATAGTATTGAGCAATTGTTTGACGAAATTCCCCAGCACTTAAGGATTAAATCACTGCAGGGTGTTCCTCAGGGTCTTAATGAAATGGAAGTCAGTCGTTTGATGCAGTCCCGTGCAGCAGAGGATGGACAGCCGGTATGTTTTATGGGTGCCGGTTCATACGATCATCATATCCCCGCAGCCGTCTGGCAAATTACAACGCGTGGTGAATATTACACGGCATATACTCCCTATCAGGCAGAAGCCTCACAGGGGACACTGCAACTGATTTATGAATTCCAGAGTATGATGACGGCATTAACCGCGATGGATGTTTCCAATGCATCACTTTACGATGGTGCATCTGCATTATCAGAAGCCGTTTTAATGGCTGTACGTGGTAATCGTAAATCAAAGTCACGGCGTATTCTGGTGCCGACTAATGTTAATCCTGTTTATCGCAGTGCAACAAAAAGTATTGTGCATCATCAGAATATTGAACTGGTGGATGTTGAGTTTGATACAGCAACCGGTCAGACAACACTGGATGCATTAAAGGCCTATGAAGGTGAAGATTTCGCCGCCGTGGTGATTTCACAGCCGACATTTTTTGGCACACTGGAACAGGTCGATGCGTTAACTGACTGGGCTCATGCTAATGGTGCTATGCTTATTGCAGTGGTTAATCCAACCAGCTTATCTTTGCTGAAACCACCAGGTGAATGGGGCGAGCAGGGTGCTGATATTGCCTGTGGTGATGGTCAGCCATTAGGTGCGCCTATGTCTTCCGGTGGGCCTTATTATGGTTTCATGTGTTGTAAGAAAGCACATGTTAGACAGATGCCGGGCCGTATTGTGGGTCGTACAGTTGATCAGGATGAAAAAGAAGGTTTTGTATTAACCCTGCAGGCACGTGAACAACATATCCGTCGTTCAAAAGCGACATCCAATATCTGTACTAACCAGGGCCTGGTTGTTACCGCATCAACTATTTATATGTCACTGCTCGGACCACAGGGTCTTGAAAAAGTCGCCATTGCCTGTCATCAGAACACTAATCAGTTAATTGAAAAACTTTCTGCGATTAAGGGCGTTGATGTTTTATTCAAGGGCAGTGTGTTTCATGAAGTAGTTTTAAAATTAAATAAACCGGTTGCAGATGTGCTGAATGCACTGGCAGAAAAAAATATTCTGGGTGGTTATGATCTGTCGAATGATTATCCACAACTGGACAATGCGTTACTGGTATGTGCAACTGAAATGCGCACTGATGAAGAAATTGATCGTTATGCTCAGGTGCTGAGTGAGATTCTGTAAAGGTTATTGATATGCTTATTTTTGAACACACAACACAAGGCCGAAAAAATATTGCACAGGCACCTGTGGTTAATGGTGAAGTAAATGATATTCCTGCAGAGTTGCGCCGTACAAAGTCTGCGCCTTTGCCTGAATTATCAGAATTACAGGTCGTCAGGCATTACACGCGTCTGTCGCAAAAGAATTTTTCAATTGATACCCATTTTTATCCACTGGGTTCATGCACCATGAAATACAATCCGCGCGCCTGTAATTCACTGGCTATGTTGCCCGGATTTTTATCTCGCCATCCACTGGCGCCAGAAAAATTCAGTCAGGGTTTTATGGCCTGTATGTATGAATTGCAGGAGATGTTATGTGAAGTCACTGGTATGTCCGGTTTTTCATTAACACCGATGGCAGGTGCTCAGGGTGAGTTCGCTGGTGTGGCGATGATTCGTGCCTATCATGATGCAAAAAAAGATTTTGATCGTAAAGAAATTCTGGTGCCGAATGCGGCCCACGGAACCAATCCGGCAACGGCAACCATGTGTGGTTATACGGTAAAAGAAATCCCAACACTGGATAATGGTGATGTTGATCTAGATGCATTAAAACAGGCGGTGGGACCACAAACCGCAGGTTTAATGTTAACCAATCCATCAACCCTGGGTGTGTTTGAACGACGCATTGAAGAGATTGCAAAAACCGTTCATCAGGCCGGCGGTCTACTGTATTACGATGGTGCCAACCTGAATGCAATCCTCGGTAAAATTCGCCCCGGTGATATGGGCTTTGATGTTATTCATTCAAATTTACATAAAACCTTTTCTACACCACACGGTGGTGGCGGTCCTGGTTCCGGTGCAATAGGTGTGTCTGAACGTTTAAAACCCTTTTTACCTTTACCCATGGTGACTAAAGAAAATGAAGGTTATCGCTGGTTAACAGAAAAAGATTGCCCACAGACCATAGGTCGTTTATCGGCATTTATGGGTAATGCCGGTGTTCTATTACGTGCTTATATCTATATGCGTATGCTGGGTAAAGATGGCATGCAGCGAGTCGCCGAGTTTGCTACTCTAAATGCAAATTACATGATGGCCCAGTTAAAAAACAAAGGTTTTGATGTTGCTATACCTGAGCGTCGTGCTTCCCATGAATTTATTGTTACGCTGAAAAAACAGGCAAAAGAATTAAATGTCACTGCAATGGATTTTGCCAAGCGATTACTCGATCTGGGTTATCACGCGCCAACCACTTATTTCCCTCTGTTGATTCCAGAATGTTTACTGATTGAGCCCACAGAAACAGAAGCCAGAGAATCACTGGATGGTTTTATTGAAGCCATGTTACAAATACAGAGTGAAGCTGAAAACGATGCGGAGTTTGTTAAGGGTGCGCCCTATACTATGCCGGTCAAACGTCTGGATGAAGTGCGTGCAGCCAAGCAGCTGGATTTATCCTGGGTAAATCAGTCATAGTTTCATGGCAAAGACAGGGCATACAGGTTTAAGCCGAATTATTAAAGCCACGGGTTATTCCTGGCAGGGTATAAAAGCCTGCTTTATTCATGAAGCTGCTTTTCGTCAGGAACTGTTGCTGGCGATTATTCTGACGCCACTGGCCTTCTGGCTGGCGAATACAACAACTGAACTTGTATTATTAATTGCCAGTGTCATGCTGGTATTAATTGTCGAAATTTTAAATTCAGCAATAGAGGCCGTGGTTGATCGTTTTGGTGATCAGTTGCATGAGTTGTCAGGGCGGGCTAAGGATCTGGGTTCTGCAGCAGTTGCTTTTTCACTAATTAATATGCTGATCGTCTGGCTGCTGATTATTTTTTACTAATCTCTGGTTTCTACGCGATTGCGACCATTCTGTTTTGCTTCATAGAGCGCATCATCAGCACGTTTCATTAATGTTTTTCTGGTATCAATTTCTTTTTTGAATTCGGCAACTCCAAAGCTGCAGGTGATTTTGTTAGCGGTATCAAATGGATGCATTTCAATAGCTCTGCGTATGCGTTCTGCATGTTTAACTGTGCCACTAATATCGGATGAAGTACAGAGAATGACAAATTCTTCTCCGCCATAACGTGCAGTGATATCTGACAGGCGGTTCATCTTTTTTATCAGATGAGACAGATCCGATAACACCACATCACCGACCTGATGACCAAACTGGTCATTCACTTCTTTAAAATAATCAATATCGAGAAAAATAATTGAGAAGGTTCCGCCATAACGATTGGTTTTCAGGATCTCTGCATCCAGCATATGATCGAACATCATGCGGTTATAAGTACTGGTGAGGAGATCGGTGTGAGCCAGTGTTTTCAGATTCTGACTGAGTATTTTGTTTTTTGCCAGCAGGTAACCGAAAATCAGTCCGGCGATAAGAGGTATGGCAAAGCCGGATGTTTTTAGAGGTGTATCAATGATATAGGAATGGATAGTGTTCAAAAAAATAGTCAGTAGACAGGATAAAATGATAAAGCGAATATAAATGCCGGTATTATTTTGATATGGATTAGTTGTTGGCATGTGGTAGTTTGTATTGTTGATAGAATGCTGTCGCTATGAATTATTACATTTAATGTATTAAGTGTAAGAGTAAACAGGATGATTCACAAATGAAAAAGGCTTATTTGGCTGTCATCATGCTGGCTTTTCTACAGCCTGTCCAGGCTGTAGAAATTGCAGGCAGGCAGTTTGAGGATGTTATTACGATTGCAGATTATCCAGATAAATTACAGCTTAATGGTGTGGGAATACGTTACAAATTCTTTTTTAAAATTTATATTGCGGTTTTATATCTGCAGGAAAAAAATAAAGATGTAAAACAGATTATTGAATCTGTACAGGCCAGACGCATGGTGATGTATTTTTTATATGACAGAGTCGAAAAGGAGAAGCTGGTTGCTTCCTGGCTGGAAGGTTTTGAAGCCAATCTGTCAGCAGAAAATTTTAGATTACTTGAGCCACGTATTCAGTCGTTTAATAATTTTTTCGAAACCGTAGAGTCGGGTGATGTAGTCCTGCTGGATTTTATTCCCGGTATGGGTACCCGCGTAACAATTAAGGGTCAGCAAAAAGGCATTATTGAAGGGGCCGATTTTTATTCGGCACTGTTAAAAATATGGCTGGGTGATGAACCGATTGATGATGATCTTAAATCAGCGCTAACCGGTAATGATTAACTACCTGCCTGAGCGGTATTCACTGTCTGGCTGTTGTCATCATCCCTTATGTATAAAGCCTGGGTGATGATGTTCAGTTGTTCATTAATCTGTTCTACGGGTGATGCGCTGTCCAGTTGCTGACAGTAGAGGCTGAGATTGTGTGATGTGCAGTCAACAGGCTGAAGCGTATTGTTGCGGGATTTCTTCTTTAAATTAAGGGCTTTTTCCAGCGCGAGTTGTGCCATGTGTTCAGCATTGAGTTCCATTTCACAAATATTCTGATGAGCTTCCTTTCGTTGTTCATCAGGGATCGCCACAGTACTGGTTTTTAAGGTAGTGCGTGCTGCACGTAAATGCATGAGAATGTTTTTTTGCCAGGGCTGGCTGATTTTTATCAGTGTATCTATATCTTTTTCAGAAAGCGCTATCTGTTTCTCTGCAACCCAGCAGCAGTAAAGCAGTATGTTTACATCGGCATGAAACTGATTCTGTAAATTAAGGCAGGCTTTCTCAATTTCAGCGATTTGATAAACCCGGGTTGAATAAGACCAGAATTCACTGGGGGGAAACTTCATTGTTGTACTGCCTCCTGTTAATTATTGTCTGCCCTATAAGCCTAGACCAAAACAACGGCTATTTCAGCCCGTCATATTTCTCGCAGCCTGGCGTAATTCATCTTTGCTGACCACACCGCTGAGTATCTCCTTGCTAAAGATAAATGTCGGCACACTGGTCGCCTGAATCGCCCCGGCATACTGTAAATAGGGCAGCAGGGCTTGCGGTGTTTTATCTTCCGGGCCCTGAGTGTAAGGGTCGCTCCAGGCGGCTTCAATCAGTTCGTCCGGAATATTGCAGTCCGCTGCCAGTTTGCGCAATACCTGTTCGTCACCGATGTTCTGGCCTTCGACAAAATAGGCATTGAACAGGCTTTCATGTAAGGGGTAAAAAACATCTGCGCCGAGTTTTTTGCTGGCTTCAGCGAGTAACAGGGCCTTGCGTGAATTGGTCACCCTGGTTTGTGGTGATAAGGTAATATTTTCTTCTCTGGCCAGTTGCTGAAGATTTTTCATCAGGCTATTCCAGGTGTCTTCAGTGTAATTCAGCAGGGCCACATCATGACCCAGTGGCGGCGTCTCCGGATGAATTTCGACAAAGCACCAGTTGATTTTTAAATCATAATGGTCGCGTAATGCTTCCAGGCGTTTGTGGCCAATAAAACAGAAAGGGCAGATATAGTCGCTGATGACGGAGACTTTTAATTCCGGCTTTTGCAGATCAGACATGGCGTATCCTGAGCAGGGGTATAATCAGACAATAGTCTTATTACACAGGTGATGCAATTTATTTTCAATTCGAGCTATATTTGTATTTAGAAATGAAAGGGCTGACTAATGATGAAAAAAACAGGTTTATGGCTGCTGTTACTGCTGGTTTCAACACTCACCCATGGCAGGGATTTTGAAGGCAGCTATGCGGCCTATGGTGCGGGTGCAAAACCCTGCAGTATTTATCTGCGTTCCATTGAGCGCGGCGGCCCGGAAGAAGATTTCTTTATTGACTGGACCATCGGTTATCTGTCGGCCTTCAATGTCATCATGCCTGAAACCTACGATATTCTGGGTGAATCAGAATTCACCACCTCGCAACTCTGGCTCGAAGAGCATTGCCAGAAATTCCCCCGTGAACTGTTTATTAATGCCGTGGCACGGATGACCGAGGTACTTTATCCGACCCGATATCAGTCTGGCCTGAAAGAGTCGGCTCCACCAGTTGATAATCAGCAACCCGCAAAACCACCGCGAAGTTTAAAAGATATTAAAATTCAGTAACTTGTCATTAGCTTTGCTTGATGTTTTTTTTAAAGATATAAAGGCGGGAGTCCGCAAATGCACGCAAATAAACGCCAATGTTTTGCTTGTT
>JAPHQX010000004.1 GCA_026196035.1 Gammaproteobacteria bacterium | reverse complement strand
GGTGTCGATTGTTTTCTGGAATCTTTGCAAGTAAATATTCCAGAGTTGTAACCTGTGAAGGGCGATAAATAGCATCTGTAATCAGACCTGCATCTTCGATGGATCTTACGGTATCAACAGGTATGGCTGTTGCGATGAATTCTTTTGTAAGATTAATGCCGGGGCGTGCAACTTCGAGTAATTCCAGTAAGCGGTAAGAGCAGTTTTCATCAAAAAAGTAGTAATCAAATTCAATATCTTTTAATTCCCATAAATGGGTTACCATGCGTTGTGTTTCTTCGCGGGTCAAATTAAGTGGGTATTCCCAGATATCTCGTTTTTCCTTGTAGTTATATTCTTTGATTTTCTTGAAATAGGGTGTGACGATAAAGTAACCAGGATAGCCGCCAGATAAGCCCTTGAAAGCATAAAATAATGAATTGTCACCATCAGTTACGTTAGCACCAAAATTGACGGCTATGGACAACCATTCCGAGCCCTGCTTATCGGCTGGAGGATCGAGTCGTAGCAAAGTATGGCCAAACATAGATGAAGGACTGTTTAAGTGGTAGGCAGGAAAAACCATTGTGGTTCTTTCATCCGGTACATTAGCACGCCATTCAAGGTATTCTTTACAGGTGATTTCAGGCAGAGTAGTTTGTAGTTTGGGTAATTTATCTTTTAACCAGGCCAGACGAGCGACAAATTTGCATTGGGGATGATCGTCACCGTTTAGATCCATTCTAAAGAAAGCACTGATAGTTGCAGATAGTTCAGATGCGGGGTTGTTTTTTCCGTCAGGCGCATTAAAAAATCGTTCATCATCTACCTGGCTGACATAATCGTTATTAAACCAGTTGGTTTTTTCATAATGCAGCAGATTAATCCACTCAGGGTGCTGGGCTAGTTTTTTTGCGCTAGCCATTTCCTGAAGTTGAGTGATTGTTTCGGCTGATGTAGCGAAAGTTGGCAATAATAGCAGAGCAAGTATAGAGGTAAGATAGTTCTTTAAATAACGCATTGTAAAATGTTAAAAGAGAAAGGGTTAAAAGTCATAAATTATAATAATTATGCAGACAGACGATATAGCTATTTGCAGGCACTGTAAAGAAAGTTAAATAGATTGTTATAGTTTTGTTGCTAATTATAACGTAAGGTGCAATAAAAAAGCCCTGCATTCTAAACGCAGGGCTTTTTTAATGTTTAAATAATCGAGTGATTAGATAACGTATTTAGCCAGACGTGAATCAGATTTCATCACTGTTTCCAGAGAAGTAATCACATCATCAGCCGTTACCTGAGCGCTTGGGAAGATGGTTTTGAAGTTTTCATGAGTGACTTGAGCAAAAGTCTCACGATCTTCTGGTGCAATATTGTAAATGACCGCAACTGCATCTAATGCTTCACCGCTACCTTGAGCAACATCTTCAGAGAATCTGTCCATAATTGAACCGATCATTGATTTGCCGCCATAGGTTAGTTTGCCGTCCGTTGAGCAGCCATTGGTACCAGAAGTCATACCAAAGGTTTTGTTGCCTGATGTACCGTTAGTTGTTGTGGCTAAAAAGTGTACAGGACCATTCTGGCCTTCAAATAACATGTTACCCCAACCACAGCCTGGACCACCTGGTGCACCAGCATATGCGCCTGAAGATGCTGCCAGTAGAACTGCACTACAAATTACTTTTTTCATCATGCTTATTCTCCATTATCTCGACATGTTTTGCCGAATAGAATTATTATCAGTAGAAAAACTACATTAACAAGACTAGCACTATCTAATGAGTATGCAACTGAGATATTAAAATTTGTGTTATAAATCTTAATTTTTAGCATGTTATCTATAAATGGTTGCAGGGGTGCGTTTTTAATGAAATTTCTAGCTAATTTAAGCTTATGGTTGGTTTATGGATTGCTTTTTGTAAGCTTATCTGGCTGTACCCATTTGATGTTTGTGCCTATGGCGAAACTGGTTCGAACACCAGATCAGGTCGGGGTTGAATATAAGGATATTCTTATAAGTGGTCAGGATGGCGTGGTTTTGCATGGTTGGTATTTACCAGCAACGGTTGAAACAAAAGGCAGTGTGTTATTTTTCCATGGTAATGGTGAAAATATCAGTACCCATCTGGCCACTGTTTACTGGCTGCCGGAGCAGGGTTACGAAGTTTTTATGGTAGATTATCGGGGTTATGGGCAATCCGGAGGTGATGTTGATCTGGCCGGTAGTCTTAGTGATGTGAATGTATCGATTGAATATGCCGTTGAAAACAAAAAAAGTAATAAAGGGCTTATTGTTTTTGGCCACAGTTTGGGTGCCAGTTTGAGTATTTATAGTGTGGCGAATTCAGAATATAAAGATCAGATTAATGCTTTAATATCAATTGGGGCTTTTAGTGACTATAGAAAAATTGTCCAGGATGCTTTATCAAAATCGTGGCTGACATGGGCTTTTCAATGGCCGTTATCCTTTACAGTAAATAATGACTATGCACCGGAGGACTATGTAATCGATATTTCACCTGTGCCGCTTGTCATTATGCATAGTCCGGAAGATCAGATCGTGCCCTATTATCATTCAGAATTATTATATAAGGTTGCAAAACAGCCGAAATTTTTTGAAAAGCTGGAAGGGGATCATAATCATACTTTTGAATATGAAAATAATCGTTTGATTTTGCTTGAATACCTGTCCAGATTTGTACAGTAAAATCAGGCATCACCCTTCATCGCATAATCCAGTTTAACCAGCTTTACAGTTTTATTAGCAGGCCAATGATCATCATCAAGCAAAATTCCCAGTGTAACAATAATATGTATGCCCTCGATGTCGGCATATTCCATTAGGTTTTTTCTTAATTCTTCAAAAATATATTCGTCAACAGGAATAGTGCTGGTCACTTTGTCTTCAGCTCGAGTGATATTTCCCAGTATGATCATCTCGTTATTGGTTGATTCGTATCTGGGAGCATTAACAGCCCTGTTGAAAACTATTTCAACAGGTAGATCCTGACCATCCAGTAATTCACAATTTCTGAGATTACCATAAATGCTTAGGCTGCCACCTGACATTTGTCGCTCTTTCTGGACGGCCTGTTCCAGTGAGTAGAGATGTAACCAGTTATTAACTGAAAAGTTAATAAGTTTAACTAATGAAGATTGCATGGCTATTTATTCTATTTATGTCAATAACTATATAGTTACTATCATATGCGTTTGCATATCTTTAGCAAGGCTAAAATATGCAGTGAATAAGGTATAATATTAACCGTTAATGTTTTCGGGGCTAATACTGGAGGTGCCGAAATGTTGTCTAAAGTCGCTATTCGAGAGAATTATAAAGGACCTGATAGACGTTCCAGAATAGAGCGTCGTGTTGAATATGATCGTCGAGACCTTTATCGTTTTGAATCCTTTGGTCTGGATCGGCGTTCGCATCTTCCAAGACGGACAGAAGAAATCTTATGGAAGCATCATTAAGATTGCGTATGCTGTTGTATTATTCCGGACAATGATTTGTTATGAGCGTGGATAAATCATTGTCCATTTCTTCGCTTCTTTTATTCCATTGATACCTGCTTGTTGCAGATCTTGTTTTATTTCGATAATCTGCTATCCAGTCATCATCTTTGATCTTATGTGATAGTTGCTCAATTTTTTCAGCCAGATGTTGTGCGCTTCCATTATAAAAACTGTTTAATGTTTTGTCCCTAAACTTTGATAATGTTTCGGGATAGGCAAGGTGCTGAGGAACTACCGGGATACATCCCAGGCTAACGGCTTCAAGAACAGCAATACCAAAAAATTCATGTGCTGCTGTTGAAACAATGATATTTGATGTTTTTAATATTTCAAGATATTCATTTCTATCATCTATATATCCCCAGTTATTAATATAAGAAGTCAGTCTTTGTTTTGCCTGTTCAAATAATAATGGGGTTTTATTTGAGGATGATCCTAAGATATTTAATTTAAAGTTAATGCCTTTTTGTATGAGCAGGTCAATTGCTCTAAAAAAACATTCAGGGTTTTTATCATTCTCCCAGCGTGCTGCCCATAATATGGTTAAATCGTCGGTTTGTTTGGCTTGTGGTGCTTGTTGATAGCAGTCAGTTTCAATGCCAGGGTAATGTGTTTTTGATTTCTTTATAAATTTTTCAATGGCTTTTGTCGGCTGATAGTCAGGCATTTTGCTCAGCCATTGCTTTAATGCATCGGTAAAGGTATTTTTGTGCCAGTCCGAATTAAACCAGATTTCATCTGCACTCAGTGCGCTGATAAAATTAGTGAAAGCGTAATGACAGTCTCGTTCCGTCGAATGTAGATCTGGATACAATAGCTGGTTTTCATGAAAATAGATCACCTTCGGAAGTTTCTGAATGGAAGGTGGTGCAAGGCCAGTGAATTCTGCAAGATTTAACATGTCTGTACAAACAATGATGTCCCATTTGTGTTCAGTAATCTGGGAAATTTGTTCAATAAAACTAATCGCAGCATGACGCATGCGCCATTTCCAGTGGTGAGGGGGAAGCGTTAATAGTGTCCAGTCGTGGCGGCTATGGTTAATCCAGCCATCAATAAAGGCTTTATGTGATCCCCCATGGTATGGGTTAAGTGCCAGGATATGCATAAGTCTGATTAGTTATTAATGATCAGACCATTGTAGTTTATCTATTGTGATTGATTGTGCTGGATTTTGTAGATTTCAATAAAATAGGAATACTTTCTGGTGTTGATGTGATGATCGACATTCGGTTGAATAACTTTAAGTTCTTTGCTCTGGGCTTCCCAGCAGTGATAAAGCTGATTCCAGAAGGGTGCATCAAATAGTTCAAGCATTTGGTCAACTGACATATTGGCAATGGCTTCTTCACCTATAAGGTTGTTGCCCTCATTTTCATACCAGTTAAGTTTTAATGCTATGTCAGCATTCTTAGACACAAGTATCTCCATGAAAAAATTAGATAGCAATTTGTTACAAACACCTGGTTTAGAGGTATAGCAAATTGCTAGTCGCTTATGATTTCGGGAAATTCTACGCAAAACAGATGCTATAGGAGTTGATAATAATCAACAGAAATGCGCCCATATCGAAATGTATGTATATGAAAACATTAATAAATTACTATATATCAGGTTTAATGATGAAGATCTGGTATTCAGATATCCTGCTGTATGGATTGCTTTTACATTTGCTCGCTATTGTATCTGGAAGTGAGCGAGGTGGTTGTGAATCATGAAGCCTGGATAAGCAACAGGTATAACTCCAGTTATTTACAGGTATAACTCCAGTTATTTATATGAATATTAAAAATTTTAAAAATTGAGCTGGGTCAATTTAACCATTGGATATGTATGGGAAAGTAAACTATATAAGTAAGTGTTAAAAGTGAAGTTATTTTGAAAGAGGTTCTGTATCTCTTTGATCATGAAGCTTTTTCAGATGTTGTTTGTGTTTGAATGATAATGATTTACTTGTGGTCAAGCAAAAAATTATTCTCGTTAACAAATTTGAATCAATAATAATTGAGGTAATACTGAATGAAAAAAATAGCTATATGTGCAGCAGTAGCAGCAATCTGTGCAGGACCAATAACGGCCATGGCGGGTGCAGATATTTATGGTCAGCTGCGTTATTCCTTTAACTCTGTTGATGCAGATGGTGGTGCAGGGGATGATGGTCTGGTTGGTTATGACAATGTATCTTTATTTGGTCTGAAAGCCTCCACTGAAGGTGACGGTATTAAGGCCTTTATTCATTTACAGACGGGCGCCAAAGCTGATGGTGGAGCAGGACAGGCATTTGATCGACGTTTCTATTTTGGTGGCTTAAGTGGCGGTTTTGGTAAAGTAGCCTATGGTACTATGACTAATGCCTATAAGTTCGCAGGCTTTGCCATGGACCCATTCTATAACCACTCCCATGTCGGTGTTGCTGGAGCAGTACAGAATGGTTTAGGTACCTATGGTCTGTCACCCTTAACAAATGGTTTTACTCCTAATGCGCTGCAATATACCAGCCCTGCTATGGGTGATGTGAAGATCAATGTAGGTTTGTATATTGATGATTCTGCTGCTGATGAGCATGGTACCAATATAGGCGCTGAGTACAATAAGGGTGGTATCAAAGCGGGTATTCAGATGGCATCGAATGGCAATGTGGTTACAGTCCCAAATCTGGTAGCTGATGGTGATGCTATGCGTATTTATGGCGGCTACACTACTGGGAATTTGAGTATTTCAGCATCGTTCGAAAGTGTAGATACTGGACCTAGTACAGATGTGGATTATATGTTCCTGGTGGGTAAATATAAAATATCTGATAAAACACGTTTAGCAGCGACTTTAGGTACTGTGGGTGATGGTGCTGCTGAAGGTAACGGTATTACTGCCGGTGTTTTCCAGACTGTCGCACCTAAAACTGAGGTGTTTGTATCAACCAGTATGGTAAGTCTTGATACTACTGGTGCTGCTGAGCCTTCAGTGATCTCAATTGGTGCTATTCATAAGTTCTAAGGTGACTGATTTAGCCCTGGTTATAAGCCAGGGCTGATTACCTGACAGCATATGGTTGTTAAATTGAAAGCGCTTTCTTTGCAGAAAGCGCTTTTTTTATTTTACGAAATTATTTTAAATTTTATAGAGTGAGTTGTTCTAAGGCCTGAAAAACACGGTCTATAGAGATATCATCTCTTACCGGAATCGCGGTTTTGTTACCTGACTCAAGTTTGTTGAGAATAAGTGTTTGTTCTTCAGTTGTATATTTTTCAAGTCCATCAATAATATTTCGTGTAATGTCACCTGTAACTTCTATTTCATCTGGATTAAAGAAGAGTTTTTTTACAGGCTCTTTTATTTCGAGGTCATTTAAAACAAGTATGAATCTTACATTGGGGCAGGCCTTCGGCGCAAAGCCATAAAGGTCTTCTTCACCGTATTTAATACAAACTTTTAATGTGTAAGCCAGAGAATGATTAGTTAATACCACATTGCGACCTTTTATGGCCTCTCTAAGAAATAGCTCAGTATTGTTATTTGATACGGGTTGTTCCGAGGTCTGTGTAGCTGAGGCTGGCTCTTTGCCAGTTATATGGGTTGGAGGGCTTGAAGATGTGGCGCAAAGTGTGGTTATTTGATCGGTTGAAAAGCCTTTTGTTAGATAGTAATCAACATCATCACGACTGCAGGCAGCATAGGTGTTATGTGATAGACCGATCAGTGTGGAAATTAAGACCAGGCCAGTTTTGTTGAATGCTGTCACTTTATATAGCTCCCCAGATAAGCATCATTTGCTATTGTTAATGGTTTTTTGTGTAAGTCAAATATGACCTGTATTTTAGCAAAATTCGTTCAGATAGAGTGGTTTTAAATAGAGGCTTGAGGCTTGTGGCTGGTTATTATAAGCTGCCTGTCTAATTTAACCTCGGGTATAATTTTTTGTATAAACTGGCTGAGCATCGATTACAACGTCTTCTGGATTCAGGCCAGAAACATATTCTTGATGGTAGACAAATTGGTGTTGAGAAGGAAAGCCTGCGAGTCTCGCCCGAGGGCCGAATTTCTCCTCTGATGCACCCCTGTTCTCTGGGTTCTGCGCTGACCAATCCCTATATTACGACTGATTATTCAGAAGCTTTAATGGAGTTTATTACACCACCTTCTGAACATATTGAAGATGTGCTGGCCTTTTTAAGGGATACGCAAACTTTTGTTTATGACAAGCTTGACGATGAAATTCTCTGGGCAACCAGCATGCCCTGTGTTGTGGCGGGTGAAACCAGTATACCACTGGCTCAGTATGGTTCTTCTAATGTCGGGCAAATGAAAACAGTTTATCGACGCGGTCTTGGCTATAGATATGGCAGAGTAATGCAGGTCATTGCAGGCGTACATTTTAATTATTCGTTTCCAGATAGCTTCTGGCAGTTGTATCAGCAGATTGAAGAAAATACTGATCCATTACAGGATTTTATTTCAGAACAATATTTTGCACTGATACGTAATTTACAGAGGTTTGGCTGGCTGGTGCCTTATTTGTTTGGTGCGTCACCGGCAGTGTGTAAATCATTCCTCGGCGATAAATCTTCAGATCTGGATGAGTTTGATGTAAATACCTATTACGAACCTTATGCAACTTCTTTGCGTATGGGCGACATTGGTTATCAGAATAATAAAGAAAATGAAATTGGCATTAAGGCATGTTATAGAAATCTCGATGCCTATGTTAATTCGTTAAGTTTTGCTATAGAAACACCCTGTAAAGAATACGAGCGTTTTGGTGTAAAAGTAGATGATGAGTATCGACAGCTTAATGCCAATATATTGCAAATAGAAAATGAATATTATAGTACCGTAAGACCAAAACAGATATTACAGGGAAATGAAAAGCCCTCGCTGGCGTTGAGAAAAAGAGGTGTTAGATATGTTGAGTTAAGATCTCTTGATGTAAATGCTTTTGAGCCATTAGGTGTCAGTGAAACGCAATTGCGATTCCTTGAGGCATTTATGCTGTTTTGTTTATTAAATGAAAGTGAACAGATCTGTTTTAGTGAGCGAGAAGAAATTGATCAAAATGAGCTTGATGTTGCGCATAAAGGTCGTCAGCCAGGGCTGAAGTTAAAACGTGATGCTTCTGATTGTTCTTTAAAAGAATGGGCGTTGGAAATCTGCGATGTCATGCAGGGTGTATGTGAGTATCTGGATTTGGCTCGTGACAGTCAGTTATATTCGCAATCACTCAAAGAGCAGATAGAAAAAATTAAAGATCCCGAGTTAACGCCATCTTCAAGAATGCTGAATGAGATGCGTGAAAGAAAAGAAGGATTTTATTATTTTGCAAAGCGGATGTCGCAAAATCATTATGAGTATTTTAAATCAATTAATTTAAGTGAAGATAAAAAACGTTTTTTTAGTGAGGCGGCAGAAGCTTCATTGAAAAAACAACAGATTATTGAGTCAGAAGATTCCATGACTTTTGATGATTATCTAAAAGCTTATTTCTCCCAGTCATAAGACTGAAATTCTCGTGTTAGGTCTTTAAGTGTTTTAATTAATAGTCGTTTGTCGTTGTAACCCAGAAATGAGCCCATTTCCATTTCTTTGCCATGAGATCGTATGCTGACTTTTGGAATGTCATAGAGTCCATGTTCTTCTATATATATTTTTGACCAGTGGCGCGGGTATTCCCAGGATTTTTCAGGTGAGTCTTTGCCGCGTTCAATAACAACTTTATTGTCCGTAAATGTAATGACTTCACAATGATTGTTGTGTCGAAAAAATAAATAGACTGCAGTGCTAATCAGTAAAAGCTCAAGCCCGGAAAAGGGTAGAACCAGCCATCCACCGAGTCGGTAGAAATGGAGGCCTATAAAAAGAGTGATGATAGAAATTACGAGGAAAATGCGTGTATTTATTTTCCAGCTTAAGGAGAGATTAGGCTCGAGCAATATATGCCCGTTATAGCCATTGCTGTTGATGGAAACGGTTACCATTAAGCCTCCTGGGGTGTGGCTTTTGTTTTAACTCCCTGTGCTTAAATGCCAGGGAGTTAAAGTCTGATAATGTTGTTTTCTAAATTAGTTGCAGGTTGAGTATGCCTTCCATTTTTTCTGCTGTCTCTGACTTTCCAGTACGGCTATCACCTACTAGTGCAACCGTAATGCTAACTTCCTGTGGGTCATTATGCATACGTTTGCGTTTTTCTTTTGCCTGTAATTTTATTAAATTAATCAGGCCTTTTGCCAAACGAACAGGGCCCTCTTGCTCTACTTGCTCGCGATTAGTAAAGCCGCATCTTGCAATGTCCTCATCGGTGTTACCTTCATAAGCACCGGCCATTAGTTGACTGTAAGCGACACCTACTTTCATTTCTTCGCGATTGATCAGGATATTCATATCACCAATGAAACCTTTTTCATTTTCCGAGAATTTTTCATACAGTTCGCGGTGAAGAATGTTACCGTCATTATCCTTTAATAATGGGAAAGGATTAGCCCAGTAACTACTTTCTTTTGAGCCACGATGCGTTTGCGTAGAGCCTGCTGCAACACGCTCGCCGAGACGAAAATGTTCAAGTGCTTCTTCAATATGCATTTCCGCCTGGATAGTAGTTTCACCGGGTTCAATTAGCGAAAAATTATTCATGTATAACAAAATATCAAGAGGATCGTTACGAAATAGTTCACCTACATCTGCAACAGGTACTATCTGTCGTGCATTGCTGCCAGTATCTTTGTTGTAGCCTACTTCACGTCCTGCCATCTGCATTTTAGCCTGTTCACTGAATCCATCAAGACAGGCAAAAGCACCTGTTTCAGTACCAAAGAAAATAGGTCGGGTGATTTTGTCCTGATCTTCTTTTATTAAACTGATTTTACCCATGTCATCAGCTTTAATTAGCATTTCTGCGATGTAGGGTTCATCTTTATCAAAGCGCACCACATAACGAGTGCAGCCGCAGTGTAAAGGCAGGTCGCCATTTAATATGGCCAGTACATTATGTAATGTGAGTATCGGTTTTTTACAATAACCAAAATATTTGAGTTCATCAATATTGGGAACCAGACCAACAAGTAATTTATTTTCCTGGTCATAAAAATAGCCAAGATCTTTTTCTTCAGCATTGGGGTCGCCAAAAAAGAATATACCGTCAGCTTTTCGATGGTTGATAATGTCATCAACCTTGGCAAACGGGAACAGGTTGAGCAGCCCCGGCTCCATTTCGATACAGCCACGTGATTTATGAATAAAAGCAATAATTAATGAAGTGCCAACGCGTAAAGGCACTGAAACCCAGTCATCAACATTAAATTTTCTGAGATTCACTGGATTATGGTCAAGCTGATAAAAAGGTTTAGCTCGTTTATTGGAAGGTGTTGAATAATCCACACCAGTTTTCATGTCCGCAGCAATGGTTAAAGGAACGTGAGCCAGTAGGTGGTAGTCACCAGGATAATTAAAGTAATGGCCCGAAATCTCACCTGCAGTGACATTAGGTGATGCATCCATTCCAGGTGTTCGGCGAACACCTTCTTCAAGGTTGACTTTGTTTAATAAGACACGGCGTGTATCAAGAATAAGATCCGCCAGATCCTGTGCTTTGTCAGTTACTTTTTCTTTAACCGTTTCAGGTGTTTCCAGGCCAGTGGAAACTACGTCATTTTGCAGACGCACCAGACGAGAATAACCTGTACCACGATAATGGTGAAAAGCGCCATCCATAAAGCGTATCAGCTCACGAGCATATTCTTTTTGCTGTGGTGGAGTTTCAAGGTTATCAGATTCAAGAATACTAATGAGGTCGCGGGTGCGTACACGTTTAATAAATTCTATCTTGTGTTCTGCTTCCTGCTTCTGATCATCAGGCCTTTTTTTAAGGTCATTGATAAAGGCATGCTTGTATGCTTTAAGGAATTTTGAGAAAGCGAGGCTTCTTAATAGCTGGCCAGGTGTATTACAGCCATCGCGAATTTCGAGGATTTGTTCCATGGTATTTTTTCAGGATTATTAAGTCGATTGTCGATGATACCCTTAAATGACTAAAGCATCCAATCAGGCCTTTATACCCGGGTATTATTTTTTTTAATGCTTTCATAGGGTTAGCTATGGGTTAGAAATATTTGAAAAAATAAATCAGCATGCTATAATTGTTACATAATATTCTTATATACTGATATACCAGTAAGAATATTCCTCTAGATGATAAGTGGCTATCTTTAGCTGATTCAAGCTTCATCGTCTTCAAATGAAAAAATCATAGCCGGTTCCCACTGGCAGAGCTGCATTTCCTGTTAAAACTCATTATTTGATTGAGTTGATTATTTGAATCTGTGGAAATGTAATAATTATCAGTAACATAAGGATTTCAAAGTGAAGATTATTCGTTTCATAACTACAGGTTTTCTGGCTTTCTGGCTGCTTTTTCAGTTAACTACAGCACAGGCTGTAGAGCCAAATATTTTTAAAGACAGACTAAAGCAGCAGCATGTCTTATCGAAATTAGAAGAAAATGCGATCCATGCAGAATTTCGAAATAAATTTTCGAATGATAATTTCAAAAAACAGGATTTGAATAAAAATCCCTGGGATACTAAAAAGGCTGAATTGAAAAAGTCATCTGTAGAAGCAGATGCTTTGGCTAATACCTGGGGAAATTGTCGTGAGCATGCTTATACACAACGAAATCAGTGTTATGCTAAACGTAATAATATGTATACCTGTGAGCGCTATTATGATGCACGGGTAAGAATTTGTGACAGTCATTTCTAAAGCTGGATGCAGATAATATTAAAAAAGCCTGGTCATTTGACCAGGCTTTTTTTTGTCGGGCATTAGTTGAAACTGTCACGTCTGTTCTGGGGTACATGGCCTCTAAGAAAGTCCATTTGATCAACCAGTATTCTTCTGTTGGCAAGAATCATGGCTTCTGCTTTATTAGGTGCGTAAGGTAAAGCCAGAAGAGGCATGTGTGCTTCGCCAGGTGTTCGACACCCTTTTTTTACATTGCATGCTTTACATGCTGTAACGACATTAGTCCAGATATCTGCGCCACCATGTGCTTTGGGTTTGACATGGTCTCTGGTAAGTAAGGAGAGTTTATATGTGTCACCACAATACAGGCAGATATGTCGATCACGTTCAAACAATGCGCGATTGCTGAGTGCTGGTGTTATGTCGTGATTGTATCTGGCTTTTGCACCTTTGACGGCAATGATGGTATTCAGGTCAATGTAAGACTGAAATCCAGTTTGCTGACTAATGCCGCCGAACACCCGGATAGTTGATTCGCTGGCTACCCATGCAACTTGTTCACGAACATATAGATTCACGGCATCCTGCCAGTGAAGCCAGTCTACAGGCCTGCCTGCATTATCTAGTGTCAATATTAGAGGTACCGGTTGTGAACTGTCCATTATCAGTCTCTGATTTAGTGAGTCCGTGATTTGTTTTTATAATTATATCTACAAGTATAGTCTGAATGGGTGATAAATCCAGTTAGATAATTTGTGAATTATATTTTTTATAAAAGTTAGGTAATAATTTTATAGCAGGGGATATATTTTTTCCCTGGAAGTTTCATTCGATGATGTTCTACAAATGATTCTAGTAATGCATCAAGAGGTTTCATGATGGTTTTTTCACCACGAATTTCGAAATGCCCATATTCCTCAATGGATTTTATGCCATCAGCTTTTACGTTACCTGAAACGATGCCGGAAAAAATACGACGTAAATTTGCAGCTAATAAATGTTTATCCTGATCTTTATGGATCTCAAGTTGCGACATATTTTCATGAGTAGGTATAAATGGTTTTTGAAATTCATGATCAACATTTAGTATCCAGTTGTAGTGAAATGCATCCCCGTTTTCTTTGCGAAATTCTTTTATAGCATGCATACCCGCTTTCATTTCTCGTGCCACCAGGACAGGATCATCGATAATGATTTTAAAGCGTTGTTGTGCCTCGAAGCCAAGTGTTAATTCAATGAAGTGATTGATCTGACGAAAATATTCTTCACTGCTCTTTGGTCCCGTGAGAATGAAGGGAAAAGGGACTTCGTAGTTATCGGGATGTAACAGAATACCCAGTAAATAAAGTATTTCTTCAGCTGTACCCGCTCCACCCGGAAAGACGACAATGCCATGCCCAGTACGTACAAATGCCTCCAGTCTTTTTTCAATATCAGGCATGATAACGAGTTCATTAACGATCGGATTTGGGGATTCTGCGGCAATAATTCCGGGTTCAGTTATGCCCAGATAGCGACCATTGTAAAAACGTTGTTTACTATGTCCGATAGTTGCGCCTTTCATTGGGCCTTTCATCGCGCCAGGTCCGCAGCCAGTGCAAATATCTATGCCGCGTAGGCCAAATTCATGACCTACTTCTTTAGTGTAATCGTACTCGTTGCGATGAATAGAATGCCCGCCCCAGCAAACAGCTATATTGGGATCATGTCTCGCTTTCAGTACGTTTGCATTTCGTAATATATGAAATATGGCATTGGTTATGCCTTCTTTGGTTTCTAGTTTGAATTTATTTCGAATTTCAATTTCATTTTTCACATAAACAATGTCACGCAAAACAGAAAATAAATGTTCCTGAATACCGGTTATCATCTCACCATCAACGAAGGCGCTTGAAGGTGCGTTTTCAACTTCAAGTTTTACACCACGTTCCTGTTGAATAACACGAATATCGAAATCAGAATATTTTTCTAAAACGGCTTTGGCATCATCAATCTGGCTGCCCACATTTAAAACAGCCAGTGAGCAGCGGCGGAAAATATCATAGCAGCCATCACTGCTGGTGCTTTTTTTGAGCTGATTAACTTCGTATTGTGAGAGGGTTTCCATTGGCCCTCTGGGCGTTACGCGAGCAATTTTATGTTTTTTTTCCATAATTTATCTTATTGTTATTTAATGAATTTATTCTATAAAATAATATAGGTCGACAGAGTTAGCTGTTTTTAACTATATATATAAAAAAGTATAGTCTGTCATTTATGTTAATGTGATGACGGGGATATGTGAAAGGGTATTGATTATGGCTGCGGAAGTGTATGAGGTTGCTTTTAGTGGGAAAATTGCCGACAGTGCTGACCTTGATAAGGTCAAGGCAAATGTTGCACAGATGTTTAAGGCTGATGAGGCAAAGCTGGCACATTTGTTTTCAGGTAAGCGCGTCGTTATAAAGAAGGATATTGATCAGCAGACAGCCTTGAAATATCAGGCGGCTTTAACAAAGGCGGGTGCCATCTGTGAGGTTGTTAATTTATCGGAAAATAAGCAGACTTCAGTTGAGCCTGTAGAATCATCACAGGTGGAGAAGGCGCCTGTTGAGTCTAAGGTAACCAGATCTGTTTCTTCAGCCGATATTCCTGCCGCTCCAAAAACGGTACCACTTGATATCTCGGGTGATCAGATTAGTGATTTGCCAGCATCTCTTGCGCCTGTGGGGAGTCTTATGCAGGATGAAAAGGAAGATGTGCCTGAAATGCAGGTTGATTTGACGGGCATGGATATGGCGCCGCCGGGTAG
>JAPHQX010000100.1 GCA_026196035.1 Gammaproteobacteria bacterium | reverse complement strand
TTCTTCTGTTGAAGAAAATGAAGTTAAACAGCCTGTTGTAGCTAAGCCTGTCGCAACTGACGATCAGCAATATGCGATTCTTGACGGCGATGCCGATGAAGAGATTCTTGAGATTTTCATTGAAGAAGCATTAGAAGAGCTTGCGTCTTTAAATGAGCAATTGCCACGCTGGATAAATAATCCCAATGACGAGGATGCCTTAACGACTATCAGACGATCATTCCATACTTTAAAAGGTAGCGGTCGTTTAATAGGTGCGCAGTTGATTGGCGAATTCGCCTGGAAATTTGAAAACATGCTTAATAAGATTATTGATAACTCTATTAAGCCTGATAAAAATCTATTTGATGCAATAGAAGAAACCCTGGGTGTACTGCCTCAGTTAATTGAGCAGTTAAAAGGCAATCAGGAGCCGGTTGCTAATGTATATGAGTTAATGGAGTTGGCTGAAGTAATAAGCAGTGGTCAGCCAGTTGATAAAAAACAGGCCGAGCCAGTTAAAGAAAGTGAGCTGGTGGCTGATGCAAGAGAAGAGCTTATAGATGATGTTGATGACATGGCGCTCAATGAAGATCTGGATCTTGAGGGTGCTGAGATACCAGAGCCGTCTATAGAAATAGAAGATGAAATAGATATTTCAGACGAGCTGGACATTGATGATGATTTTGATGTTGATTTAACAGATGATATTGAGGCATTACAGCTTGCAGGTTCAGATGATAGCCTGGAAATGTCAGATGATGAAAGTATTGTCCTGGAAGTAGGTCAGGATGATGAATTTGATATTGATTTTGAAATACCAGATGAAGTTAATGAAGAGTTGATGTCTGCAGATTTACCAGATCTGAGCGATGATGAGTCTAATGACGATTTATTGCCAATACACGCGGATCCGGTCTTATTTAGTATCTTCAAAGGTGAGTCAATAAGTCATCTTCAACAAATTGAAGAATTACTAGAGAAACATCACAAGGCTGATGAGCCATTAGTCGCAGGGTCTGATCTGATCAGAGCGTTACACACATTGTTCGGTAGCGCGAGGACTGCCCAGGTTGAAGAAATTGCTGAAATATGTGGCGCAGCAGAAAAATTTGTTAAAAGAGTTGTCGAGATACAGGGTGATAATGCTGTTTTAAGTGAGTCCGCGGTTAAGGCAATTGATGATCTTGGGCAGAGCGTTTTTAGTATGCTTGAACAGCTGGCTGATCCAGCTAACAAGCTGGAAACTGATGTTGAATTATTGAATCGCTTTAAAGCTTTAACAGCAAATATAAATGATTCTAATGATACTGAGCAGAACGAAGCTGATGAAGAAAATGTAAATACAGAGCCAACAGTCGAAGAGTCACTGGTTTCATATAGTGATGTGGATGATGAGCTGGTTGATATATTTTTAGAAGAAGCTGAGGAGCTTCTTGATGGTTGTGAAAACAGTTTGCAACGATGGACAAATAATCCCGATGATGCAGATAGTGTTAAGGAATTGCAGAGATTATTGCATACCTTAAAAGGTGGCGCGCGTATGGCCGACCTCGCGCCTGTTGGGGATTTAACGCATGCTCTAGAGTCACTAATAATTACAGTGAGTGAAGGTCGAGTAGATTTCTCCAGGACCATGGGGAATGTACTGCATGAGTCAATGGATAGACTGTCGGATATGATGGCAAAGGTTAAAGATCGTGAGCCTATGTCAACAGCTGAAATTTTAATCAATCACCTTGATGCTTTGCGTCGTGGTGAAGATATTGATAGCAAAAAAAAAGATGATACGACGGAAGCAGTAGAGCCTGAGAGTGAAAAATCATTAGATGTTGCTTTAGAAATAACGCTGGATGAAGAACCGGAACTGGTTATTGATGATCAGGAAGATGAAATAGTAATTGATCTTGAGCCCGAAATTGAAGAGCTTGATGAGCCAGAAGTTGAAGAGCTTCCTGAACCAGACGTTACCGAGCAAACCCCGGATGAACCAGTAACATCCACGATAGATGATGACGTTCTCGTTCTCGATAAAGCTCAGGTTGATCCTGGTGTGCAGGATGAATCAGCCAATAAAGGCATGGCTAATGAGCAGGTTCGTGTAAGATCAGATTTATTAAATGAACTAGTCAATCATGCTGGTGAAGTCGGCGTTTTTCATGCGCGTATGGGCCAGCAAATCACTAATTTTTCATTCAACCTTTCAGAAATGGATCAGACCATTGTTCGCTTACGAGAACAGTTGCGTCAATTAACAATTGAAACTGAAGCACAGATTCTTTCTCGATATGAAAAAGAATCAGATCAGTATGATGAGCATTTTGATCCACTAGAAATGGATCGATTCTCTACAATGCAACAAATTTCAAGAAGTTTGCAGGAAACTGTTGGTGATATGGAGAGTATTAAGGATATCGTTAGTGAGGATATCCGTGATGCTGAAATGTTGTTATTGCAGGAGTCGAGAGTAAGCACTGAATTACAGGAAGGCCTGATGAGGACCAGAATGGTTCATTTTGGAGGTCTCGCATCACGACTTAGAAGAATCGTCAGGCAAACAGCGCGTGAACTTGATAAAGAGGTGGAACTGGAAATTAATGGTGAGTCCAGTGAGGTTGATCGCACAGTCCTGGATAGAATTATTGCACCATTAGAACATATGCTGCGTAATGCGGTAGCACATGGTATTGAAGAGCCTAAGAACAGGCTTGCTGTTGATAAACCTGAAGTTGGCAATATACATATTTATGTAGATAGAGAAGGAAGTGATGTTGTAATTAAAGTAGTCGATGATGGTAAGGGCATTGACGTTAATGCGATTCGAGCAAAAGCAATTGAGCGTAATTTTATACAGCCAGATAGTGACATAAGTGACCATGATGTACTGCAGTTTATTATGGAAGCGGGTTTTAGTACGGCAGAAAAAGTAACCCAGATCGCTGGTCGTGGCGTTGGTATGGATGTTGTTGATAGCGAAATCAAACAGCTGGGTGGCGTACTTGAGATAGACACCATTAAAGGTAAAGGCACGACCTTTACAATACGTCTGCCGTTAACACTGGCAATTAATCATGCGCTACTGGTTAGTGCAGGTGATGATATTTATGCTGTGCCTTTGAATAGTATAAAAGGTGTTGTTCGAATGGCGGGGCCTGAGTTGCAAAGTATTTATGACACTGAAGGCGGAGAATATGAGTTTGCTGGTGTAGCATATAAAATGAAACAGTTAAATTATCTTTTGAATGGTCAGCAGGCTGACTATTCAATGAGAACAGAATTGTTTCCGGTGTTACTGGTGCATGTAGGTGATCAAAAAATCGCATTGCATGTTGATGATTTATTAGGTCGAAGAGAAATTGTTGTTAAACCCGTTGGTCCACAGATTAGTACGGTCAGGGGTATATCAGGTGCTACCATCCTGGGTGATGGTCGTGTAGTACTGATTCTTGAAATGAATAATCTCGTGTTAGGTGAGGCACTATTCCACGTTAGTGGAGAGACAGAGCTTGCTACTGTAGCAGAAGCGAAGGAAGAGCTGGCGCCATTGGTCATGGTGGTTGATGACTCAATCACAATTCGAAAAGTAACTGAGCGAATGCTCGGACGTAATGGAATCAGGGTGGTTACAGCAAAAGATGGAGTTGATGCTGTCGCACAGTTGCAGGACATAGTTCCGGATATTATGTTGCTTGATATCGAAATGCCAAGAATGGATGGTTACGAGGTGGCAACACATGTTAGAAGTGATGATCGTCTGAAAGACCTGCCAATCATTATGATTACATCAAGAACGGGTGCAAAACATCGTGATAAAGCAATGGAGATAGGCGTTAATGCCTATCTTGGTAAACCGTATCAGGAAGATGAGTTGATGGAAAACATTAATAGTTTAATTGGTTAATTATGTAATGACAGATGCTGAAGAACAAATAAAATGTGTTTTGCTCAATATAAATGAGGATCAGCTGATTTTGCCGAAAAAGGCAGTAGCTGAGGTTGTTCCTATAAGAAATATTATTAACGTTGCAAATAAACCTGACTGGATGCTGGGCTATCTTGACTGGCGAGGTAATTCAATCCCTTTAGTGTCAATTGAAGCGATGGGTGGCATACGTATGCCCAGCCTTGCAAGTGGTGATGTTAAAGCAGCGGTTGTCTATGTTGTTAGTGAAGATGCAAGTTTTAATTTTATGTCTTTTTTAGTCAAAGGCACACCTAAAGTTATTAATATAAAACCAGCCAGTATTGTGGCTGATGAAGCAGAGTCTCAGCACCCGGCTGTAGAACAGAAGATACTGGTGCATGGCGAAAAAGCCAGTATTGTTGATTTATTGAAACTAGAGTCAATTATCAGATTTGTTATGACATAAAATCACCCCATAGCGTTTGAATCGCTGCAATGCCTGCGATTGCAGCTGTTTCAGTCCTGAGAATTCTTTGTCCAAGTTTAATCCCTGAAAATCCATTCTGTTTAGCGCGAGTAACTTCAATACCTGATAGACCTCCTTCAGGACCAATCAGTAAATAAAAATTATCAGTGTCAGATTTTATGGAAGATAATTGATTATCAGCGAGTGGATCAAGGATCAGTTTCGTTCCATCCATGTTGTTAGATAGTAGTTGTTCAAAATCAACAGGGTGCATGATATCTGGTATATCATTTCGGCCGCATTGCTCGCATGCGCTAATAGCAACGGCCCGCCAGTGAGTTAGCTTTTTTTCCCAGCGATCGTCTTTAAGGCTAAAAGCCATATGTTCAGAAATGACAGGGATGATAGTTGAGACGTTAAGTTCAGTTGCTTTCTGAATAGCAAAATCCATTCGATCACCCTTGGATATGCATTGCAGTAAATTGATCGATATAGAAGGTGAAGTTAAAGGATTTATATGTTCAAGAATATTGGCAAAATATTTTTTGTTATCAATATTAAGCTGGGCTTTGTAGTCTCCGCTAAGGCCATTAAAAATTGTAAAGCTATCATTATTTCGTAAACGTAGTACTCGAGTTAGGTGGTGAGCTGCCTGGCGATCAAGTTCGATCTTTGTATTTAAATCTAAAGATTGGTTTAAATAAATTCGAGTATTTCGCATGAGTTTAGTCGGCTGTAGCTAGCTGTATACCTTGCCATGCTGTCTCGGCAAGAAATTCAATTTGTTCAGGGGTAATAACATAAGGTGGCATAAAGTAAATAACGTTACCCAGTGGACGAAGTAATGCATTATTTTTGAGTCCATGTTGATAAACTTTCATGCCGCGCCTTTCCTGCCAGGGGTAAGGTGTTTTTAATTGTTTGTCTTTAACAAGTTCTATAGCGAGGATCATTCCTGTTTGTCGGACTTCTGCTATATGTGGGTGATCATTAAAATGCTCGGTATTTTTTTTCATTGAGTCGATAAGTTGAATATTATTCTGAAGGACATTATCAGTTTCAAATATTTCAAGTGTTGCCAGAGCCGCAGCACAGCCTAAAGGGTTGCCTGTGTAACTGTGTGAGTGAAGAAAAGCAGTCATTTTATCGTAATCATCATAAAATGCCTGATAAATATTGTCAGTTGTAACAACAGCAGATAAAGGCAGGTAGCCACCCGTTAAGCCTTTTGACAGACATATGAAATCAGGGGAAATATCGGCATGATTACAAGCAAACATTTTCCCTGTTCTTCCAAAGCCAACTGCTATTTCGTCAGCAATTAAATGCACATTATATTTATTGCAGGCTTCACGTAGTTTTTTCAGATAAATGGCGTCGTACATGCGCATATTGCCGGCACACTGAACCATAGGTTCAATGATAACAGCACATACTTCATCAGCATGTTGCTGCAGTATTTTATCCATTTCATCAAAGCTATGTTGAGCATAATCCTGGTAAGTTTCACCATCTTCTCTTAAAAAACCATCAGGTGAGGGTGCTGTTATAACATCGAGTAATAAAGGCTGATAGATTTCTTTATATAATGCGACGTCACCCAGTGAAAGTGCGCCCAGCGTCTCTCCATGGTAACTGTTAGCTAAATTAATAAATTTAGTTTTATTGGGATTACCGGTGTTATGCCAGTAGTGAAAGCTCATTTTTAATGCAACTTCAACGGCTGATGATCCGTTGTCAGCATAGAAACAGTGCTCAAGGCCATGAGGTGTAATTTCAACCAGTTTTTCAGATAGACGAATTACTGGCTCATGGGTGAATCCTGCCATGATGGTATGTTCAAGCGTGTCCAGCTGATTTTTAATGGCATCATTAATGCGTGGGTTACAATGACCGAATAGATTGACCCACCATGAACTGATGGCATCGATGTAACGATTGCCATCATAGTCTTCTAACCAGATGCCATCACCGCGTTTAATGGGAATCATGGGTAGCCATTCATGATCCTTCATTTGGGTGCAGGGGTGCCAGACGTTGCTCAGGTCTCTTTTGCTGAAGGATGAATTATTCATTCAAGCAGTGTATTGGCATCAGCTGATTGACGCAAGATATCTGGAATCCTGCGTCAGTGATTATCTGGAGAGGTTATTCCAGATTCGTAATGTAGCTTCAGTCTGATTGAGTGTATAGAAGTGTAACCCTGGTGCACCAGCATCGAGTAAGTGCTGGCACATTTGAGTGACAACATCGGCGCCAAAATCCTTAATCGAATCAACGTCATCACCAAATGCCTGAAGTCGTTTACGCAACCAGCGAGGGATTTCCGCACCACAGGCATCAGAAAAGCGCGACAGGCTATTGAAGTTAGTGATCGGCATAATGCCAGGCATGATTGGCACTTCAATGCCCATCTTTTCACAGCTTTCAACAAACTGAAAATAGGCATCTGCATTGTAGAAATATTGTGTAATAGCTGAATTTGCACCGGCTTCGATTTTGCGTTTGAAATTATTCAGATCGGCAGTGGCAGAATCTGACTGAGGGTGAAATTCCGGGTAGGCTGCAACTTCGATTTTAAAATGATCACCGGTAGTTTTACGGATATATTCAACCAGTTCATTTGCATAGTTGAATTCGCCTGGTGAAACCATACCAGAAGGAATGTCGCCGCGGAGTGCGACTATGCGTTTAATACCCTGGTTTTTATAACTATCAAGAATTTCATTAATCTGTTCACTGGTTGAACCAATGCATGATAAATGGGGTGCTACGTCTATACCCGATGCCTTATTGATCTGCTTGACAGCATCAAAGGTACGCTCACGAGTTGAGCCACCTGCACCGAATGTAACAGAGAAATATTCAGGATTAATTTCCTCTGCCAGTTTCTGACTGGTGGCATGAAGTTTTTCCATGCCCTGATCTGTTTTGGGCGGAAAAAATTCACAACTAAATGTTTTTGAATATTGTTGTTGTGATTTCATGATTTAGTATTTCTGAATGCTGAGTAGTCAGTGGCGTACTGTTATAACAGTACGCCAGCTAGCTATGGTTCATAGAGCCTGATTAATAACGGTAATGATCAGGTTTGTATGGGCCTTCAACAGGTACATTAATGTAGTCAGCCTGCTCTTTGGAAAGCTCGGTTAAGTTAACGCCGATTTTTTTCAGGTGAAGACGAGCGACTTTTTCATCAAGTGCTTTAGGCAGGATATAGACTTTATTTTCGTATTCATCACCTTTGGTAAAGAATTCGATTTGCGCCATAACCTGATTGGTGAAAGAAGCTGACATAACAAAACTTGGATGACCGGTTGCACAACCCAGGTTAACCAGGCGACCTTTGGCAAGAATAGTAATACGTTTGCCATCGGGGAAAATTACATGGTCAACCTGAGGTTTGATTTCTTCCCATTCATATTTTTCCAGAGAAGAAATTTCTATTTCTGAATCGAAATGGCCAATGTTACAAACAATCGCCTGGTCTTTCATTGAAACCATGTGATCATGGTTAATAACATTAACGTTACCGGTTGTTGTTACGAAGATATCACCCATTTTAGCGGCATCATTCATATTAACTACGCGGTAACCTTCCATTGCGGCCTGTAGTGCACAGATAGGATCAATTTCCGTAACCCAGACCGTTGCGCCCATGCCGCGAAATGCGTGAGCACAGCCTTTACCAACATCACCATAACCCAGTACCACGCAGATCTTACCGGCAATCATCACATCGGTAGCGCGCTTGATACCATCCAGTAAAGATTCACGACAACCGTACAGGTTATCAAATTTAGATTTAGTAACAGAGTCGTTAACATTCATTGCAGGGAAGAGTAATTCACCCGCTTCAACCATCTGGTATAAACGATGAACGCCAGTTGTTGTTTCTTCGGTAACACCTTTAACGTCGTTGGCGATATCGGTCCATTTGCTTGAGCCTGGAGTGATAGTACGTTTTAGTACATCAATAATGGCTTTCCATTCTTCGTTATCATCAGCTTTTGCATCAGGTACGCTACCGGCCTTTTCATACTCTGCACCTTTATGTACTAACAATGTTGCATCACCACCATCATCAAGAATCATATTAGGTGTGCTACCATCAGGCCATGTCAGTGTCTGCTCTGTACACCACCAGTATTCTTCAATCGTTTCACCTTTCCAGGCAAACACAGGAATGTTAGCTGCTGCAATTGCGGCTGCTGCCTGATCCTGAGTAGAAAAGATATTACATGAACACCAGCGAACTTCAGCACCCAGTGCAGTGAGTGTCTCGATCAGCACGGCAGTCTGGATAGTCATATGAATACTGCCTGAAATACGTGCGCCTTTCAGGGGTTGAGAACTGCCATACTCTTCACGTAGTGCCATCAGGCCCGGCATTTCAGTTTCAGCAATGTTGATTTCTTTGCGTCCCCATTCAGCAAGGGACATATCGGCTACTTTGTAATCAGAAAAGTTGCTCATGTTAATCTCCAGAAAAATTATTCATGCGCGCAGTTTGAAACAGGTAGATCCTTCACACTGAGCCTGACAGAAAAAATTTCTGCTGCAGCGCCCCTCAGTGTAAAGGTATATTCGTAAAAAAGATTAAAGACCAGCAGCATCCTTCAAGGCGGCAGCTTTATCTGTTTTTTCCCAGGTGAAATCGGGCTCTTCACGGCCAAAGTGACCATAAGCCGCTGTGTTACGATAAATCGGACGTAACAGATCCAGCATCTGAATCAGGCCTTTAGGTTTCAGATCAAAATGTTCACGAACCAGTTCAACAATGCGAGCATCATCAATTTTGCCTGTACCAAAGGTTTCTACAGAAATCGAAGTCGGCTCGGCGACACCAATAGCATAGGAAACCTGAATTTCACATTTATCAGCAAGACCTGCTGCAACAATATTCTTTGCAACATAACGACCTGCATAAGCCGCGGAACGGTCAACTTTTGATGGGTCCTTGCCAGAGAAGGCACCACCACCATGACGAGCCATGCCGCCATAAGTATCTACGATGATTTTACGGCCGGTTAAGCCACAGTCGCCAACGGGGCCACCGATAACAAAGTTACCGGTAGGGTTGATAAAGTATTTGGTGTCTTTACTGATTAATTCAGCTGGCAATATTGGCTTGATGATCTCATCCATTACCGCTTCACGGAGTGTTTCCAGTGTAATGCCAGGATTGTGTTGAGTGGATAGTACTACAGCATCAATCGAGGTAGGCTTGCCGTCTTCATAGCGGAAAGTGACCTGACTTTTTGCATCTGGACGTAACCACGACAGGATGCCGTTTTTGCGCACTTCAGCCTGACGTTTAACCAGTTTATGAGCATAAGTAATGGGGGCGGGCATCAACACATCGGTTTCATTGCTGGCGTAACCAAACATCAGTCCCTGGTCGCCGGCGCCCTGTTCATGGTCGCTGCTTTCATCAACGCCCATGGCGATATCAGCAGATTGTTTATCGATAGAGGTGATAACTGCGCAGGATTCCCAGTCAAAACCCATTTCAGAGCTGTTATAGCCAATTTCTTTAATCGTCTGGCGAACGACTGCCTGCATATCGACCCAGGCTGAAGTCGTGATTTCGCCCGAAAGTACCACCATGCCTGTGTTTACCAGGGTTTCACAGGCAACACGGGCCTTGTTATCCTGCTGGAAGATGGCGTCCAGAATGGAATCAGAAATCTGGTCCGCGACTTTGTCTGGATGGCCTTCAGAAACAGATTCAGAAGTAAATAAGTGACTATTTGACATTGTTAATATTCCTCGGTGCAATCATTAATGATTAGCAGGTACCTGTTGTATTCAGTACAGCTAGATGAGGAGGATCTTGTCCTGGCAGATGATTCTTTGCCTGGATATTAAGATCTACGCCCATTCTTTAGCTTTGCTAGAGACTAATAAATGAGCGCCGTTTGTATATAAATGCACCGAGCCTGACAGAGAGATCTGCTGCAGCGCCCCTCAGTGCGGACAGGGATTATAGATGAAATGTATAGAAATGGCTATATTGGCCAGGTCAATTACCGATATAGCGAATGTGACCTTTCGACCCAGAGCAGCCGTTGGCGTCCCTGCCAGGCATCTATCAAAGGCGATCAAAAGGACTTTGAGTATTTTGTTCTGCTTTCACAATGTGGGTGTAGATCATCGTAGTATTGATGTTTTTATGTCCCATTAGGGTCTGGATTGTTCTTAGATCAGTACCATTCTGAAGTAGGTGAGTTGCAAAACAGTGCCGCAATGTGTGTATGCTGGCATGCTTGATAATATTTGTTTTAGCTAATGCACGTTTAAAGCCTCGTTGTGGTGTTGATGGTGAACAATGCCATCGTACAATCTGACCAGTATGTGGCCATACACGTTTGGATGTTGATGGAAACACATATTGCCAGCCAATGGATTGTGCGGCTTTTGGATATTTCTTATATAAAGCATCTGGCATAGGTGCATAACCTGCACCCATTAGGCAGTCATCCTTATGAAGCTCTATGACACGCAATAGATGTGATTGAAGGCTAGGAATAAGCTTGCTGGGTAATACTGTATTACGGTCTTTACCGCCTTTTCCATCACGTACAGTGATTGTGTTTAATTCAAAGTCTATATCTTTGATCCGTAACTGAACACACTCATTGACGCGTAATCCTGATCCATAGATCAGTTCCGCCATTAGCTTGGGAGTTCCCTGCATATTAGAAAGGATCTGGGTGACTTCATTAATGCTAAGAACGGTTGGGATGCGTTCATTACGTTTCGCTCTAGCCAGGTTATCCATCCAGCCTGGATCAATCTCGAGTACATGCTTGTACATGAAAATGATGGCATTGAGGGCCTGGCCTTGCGAGCTTGCAGATAAGTGTCTGTGAGTGATGAGGTGGTTTAAATATGTCTCTAAGTGTGATTTATCCAGATTCTTTGGATGCTGCTTTTTATGGAAGAGTATGTACTGGCGACACCAATAAATGTAACTGGATGCTGTTTTGGGGCTGTATCTTCGCCTGAAGCAGGCCATTTTTATCTGTTCTAGCAGTTTAGGTTTCTGGTTATTGTGTGAAGGAATGTTACCCCATAAGTCTATCTCCATTGAAAACCATAAGCGTACTGAGGTATATTGAGTTAAGCAAATCGGGGTCCGTATTTGCTAATTTCAATAATAGACAGGGATTGCGTCATATCTATAAAAATCAATCCCTTAGAGTTTTATAACAGAGTTTACTAATGTAACTAAACGGACCGAAAGGGTTCGGTTAGTAATAGTTATGTGTAAGAAGAAAAAATGTCATTAACTAAAAAAGGCTCAAGAACCATTAGTGTTGCTGGTAATGACTACCTGTGGCAAATAAGAAGAAAACCAAATTACGATGAAATGCTAGGTGAATCTAATTTATCGGTAGCTATCCAATTAAAAGACACCAATAATTCGGTTCTAGTTATAACCTGCAATGGTCTTAGACCTGACGCTGTAGTCAAGCAAACAAAAGAATTAATCGTAACACCTAAGCATGTAGAAGAAATGATAATAAGTGCAATTAAAAATGGCTGGGAATACAACAAACAAGGCAGCGCATACAATTATGAATACAAAATCACATAACACATATGAGCCGTTCTCGAGTCAATAGACATTAAGTTATTTTTTCAGTTAATTTTATAACCAAAAATCAAATCAATTAGCAAAGCTGAATA
>JAPHQX010000118.1 GCA_026196035.1 Gammaproteobacteria bacterium | reverse complement strand
GTCTGAGCGAATCTGCCCTGTGATTCGTGAGTTCCGCAGCAGCCTCATAAATTGCGAGTGGCGATGGCACCCTCATGCCTTTTATCAGGGCTTATGATCAGGGGCGGTATTCTTTTGGTTACTTTTCTGTTGCCTACATGGATGTAGGTAAGGGGCGTGAGCAGGAGCGGAAGCTTTGCTGAAGACAGAAAAGTGACTCGCCAGAAAGGCGAAATAGAAAGCATGAGCATTCAATACTGATAATTATGAGCCCAAAAACTGAGATTGCCGCGTCACAAAAAACGTTCCTCGCAATGACAGCAAGAAACGTAATTAGTCCATATACATGGAGGATACCGACTCATCACTGTGAATGCGTCGAATGGTTTCACCCAGCATGGTAGCAATAGATAACTGACGGATCTTACTGCAGGCCCTGGCTTCGTCACTTAATGGAATGGTATCTGTCACTACCAGCTCATCCAGATTAGATGCATTGATATTATCCATCGCGGAACCGGAGAGTACCGGATGGGTACAGTAGGCGGATACGCTGATGGCACCGTGTTCTTTCAGTGCGGTAGCCGCTTTGCATAATGTGCCGGCAGTATCCACCAGGTCATCCACCAGTACGCAGTTTTTGCCTTCGACTTCACCGATGATATTCATCACCTGAGCCACATTGGCTTTTGGTCGACGTTTGTCGATGATGGCCAGATCCGCATCACCCAAACGTTTGGCGATAGCGCGAGCACGTACCACACCGCCGACATCCGGCGACACCACCAGCAGACCATCATGGCGCTGACGCCAGATATCACCCAGCAATATGGGTGAGGCATAAACATTATCCACCGGAATATTAAAGAAGCCCTGGATCTGATCGGCATGTAAATCAACTGTCAGTACCCGGTCTACACCGACGCTGGCCAGCATATCGGCAACCACTTTGGCGGTAATCGGCACACGAGCAGAACGTGGACGACGATCCTGACGGGAGTAACCAAAATAGGGAATAACTGCAATCACGCGATCAGCCGATGCACGGCGTATCGCATCGATCATCACCATGAGCTCCATGATGTTGTCATTGGTCGGGGAACAGGTGGGCTGGATGATGTAAACATCCTTGCCGCGAACGGTTTCTTCGATTTCGACAAAAACCTCACCATCACTGAATTTTTCAACACTGGCTTTACCCAGTGGGATATTCAGGTGGTTCACGATACGTTTGGCTAGTTCCGGGTTGGCGTTACCCGAAAATACCATCAACTCAGAATTGGCCTGGCTCACTGATTGCTTCGCTACTCGTTATGTGAAGATGGTTAGTTTACCCTCTGGGCAAACATTTTATTAGCACTATAGCTGTTAATAAATAATATGGCTGGGCCGGGAGGATTACTCGCATCATCCTGATGCTCGCCCTTCGGGCCGTGCTGCGCACGTTCTGGATTGTTCCTGACAATCCAGTCGAACCTCTTACGGTTCGCCTCCTCCCGGATCAGACTGCAATAATCTTTTTTATCTCAGCTTCTACTGAGGGATCATTGCAGCTTTTTATATGGCTGGGCCGGGAGGATTCGAACCTCCGCATGACGGGATCAAAACCCGTTGCCTTACCGCTTGGCGACGGCCCAATAAACTGTTGTATTCCTACTACCCGAACTATACGACTAACGGGTTTTGATCCCCTCGTAAATGCGGGACGGGATCGCTTTTTAATTAAAGCTGGCCGTTGCCTTACCACCTGACGACGGCCCAATATTTTTTTACTTTTGCATCTGGTCGTTTAACACTTGATGCAATGGCGATGTATTCATCGCTTTAGCAACAAAGCTTTCCCAGTGTCCGGGCAAGGCCTGTTGCGCCTGACGAGCTTGTGCCTGGGTATCAAAACCAACAAAAACACAGGCACCGGTTCCGGTCATTCGAGCCTGACCATACTGATGTAATGCATCTATGACCTCACCTATTTCAGGATAATAGCTGATCGCTACGGGTTCACAAACGTTACTCAGGTCAGCTGAGCTAATAGCCCCTGCTCGAAGGTCGCATATTTTGATGGCTGGGCAGTTGCGTGTCAATTGTGGATCGCTAAATATTTCAGCTGTGGATACATGAACGGGTGGTTTCACAACCAGAAACCAGGGTTCCGCTAATTCTATGGCCTGTAATTGCTCGCCGACCCCTTCTGCAAATGCCGCCTCGCCTTTTACAAACACCGGTACATCGGCACCCAGCTGTAAGCCAAGCTGAGCCAGCTGGTTGAGACTCAGACCTGCATTCCATAAATAATTAAGTGCTACCAGCGTGGTGGCCGCATCGGAACTGCCGCCACCCACACCGCCGCCCATGGGCAGGTTTTTGTCGATATGAATATTCACACCCTGTTTGATATTTGCAGTTTGCTGCAACAGCGTTGCCGCTCTTACCGTTAAGTCACTTGCCTCATCGACACCGGCAATATCAGTAACACGATGTATTTCAGCATCATTGCGAATATCAAAACTTAAGCGATCACTATAATCCAGAAACTGGAAAACACTTTGTAATAAATGATAGCCATCATCACGCTGGCCGGTGATATGTAAAAAAAGATTAAGTTTGGCGGGTGCTGGCCAGATCTGCATTAGTCAGTGAAACCCCATTTGCGAATCACCATGCGCACACTCAGATCGTCACGATCGAGTCGACTAATAAAAATTTTCTTTGGCAAGATATAACGACCGACCTGTTTGTAATTGAGCATTTCAATACGCCAGCCATCCTGTTCCATAATATTAAGATAGCCCTGTTCATTCCAGTTAATCAGGCGTGCATTATTGTGCGGCGCCGGTACACCCAGTATCCAGTAACGTAACCCGGAAACCGGGAATCGCCAGCCTTCAATTCTTTCCATTAAACGGTCTGCATTTTGTTCAACAATCTGTTCGCCATTACCATTGGTAAAAGTCACACCTTCTGGTCGTGAGGTCAGCACGCTGGTACCGCCACCAAAGGGTGCAATCATACGAATATCATAAATATCATTTTTTTCCTGCTGCCAGAAAATATCCACCTGGCCACCATTGTCTGCTGTTTCAATCGCCATGCGGCCACTGATATTCCATTGATGGATAGCACTGACCTGTTGTTGATGCTGTTGCCATTGCTGTTCATTAGGTGGTGTTAAGCTTATTTTTTTCGGTGGCGCACAGGCAGATAACATAACGGCCATTAGCAGCATGAAAACTTTAAATAGATTGAATGGATTATTTTTTATCTTGATAGCGTTTCATTGTGTCGAGCAACACCGGATTATCCGCCTGCAACTCCAGACCACGTTTCCAAATTTTTTCAGCGTCGTCCAGTTTACCAGTTTGCCACAGGGTTGCACCCAGATGTGCTGCAATTTCTGCATCTTCCAGTTGTGCAAAAGCTTTACGTAACCATTTCAGGGCATTTTCATATTCCCCCAGGCGAAAATAAACCCAGCCCAGGCTATCGAGAATTGCTGGATCATCTGGCAATAAAGCCACAGCTTTTAGAATATATTCTTTGGCTTCCTGCAAGCGATCAGTTTTGTCCGCCAGTGTATAACCTAATGCATTTAAGGCATTGGCATTTTTGGGTTCATAATTTAACACGGTCAGTAAATCAGATTCGGTGATATCCAGCCTGTCCAGTTTTTCAGCTATCAGGGCTCGCGCATAAAGCAGATCGGTATTTTTTGGCGAATCTTTAATCGCCAGATTATATATTTCCAGCGCTTCCTGATGACGTTTGGCTGCTCTTAATACTTCTCCCTGCGCCAGATAAACCCGGATCTGATCACTGTCTTTCTGGCTCTGTTTCATTAAGGCTTTGAGCTTTGCCAGCGCATCATCAACGCGACCGATTTTTGCATAAAGACCGGCAGTGCGAATGCGAGCATCCATAACATATTCACCACCCAGCACGCGTTCAAAATTAGCAATCGCTGGCATGATTTCATTCTGACTCTGCTGAATACGTCCCAGATAATAATGCGCCTGATAATCACCCGAACCATCATTAATAAGTTTCTGCAAATATTCTTTTGCCAGATCCATCTTGCCGGTTTCAATCGACAGCAGACCGAGGCTTAATAAAATATTGTGATTTTCCGGCATGGCTTCACGTAACTGCTGAAACTCCATCCAGGCTTCGTCATAACGTTTTAACTGCACCAGCATGCGTGCATATTGCAGACGCAGGTGATTATCAGTGGGACGTTTTTCTACAGCCAGTTCCACTGCAGCAACTGCTTCATCATCCCTGTTATTGGCAGAGAGTATTTGCGCTTTAATCAGGTAGGCATCACTGATCTCCGGTGCCAGTTGAATAACACGATCAATGGACTGCATAGCCCTGCCATAATTTTTAGCGCTGGCTTCAAAACGTGCCTGCAACAACAGTAGATAAGCCTGATCAGGATAATCGACACTCAACCGCTCAAGCACCTGAAGTGCATTCTCAGCTGTGGATTCTTTTTTAAGGACATGGCTTAACCAGCCAACGCCGGCCTGAAGAACCTGACCATCGACAATAACCACTGATTCAATCAGCTGAATTGCCTGCTCTATCTCACCCTGCTGTAGTCGGGCAATGGTCTCTATACGCGATATTGCCGACTCATCATCGGATACCTTGCGCCAGCGCTCACAGATATCTATTACATCTGCATAACGTTTGGCATACAGGGCAATGTGTGCGGCCCGGGCAACCACCTGTGGATCATTACTCTGTTCTGCAGCCTGTAGATAATGCTCGGCGGATTCATCAAGATCACCACTGATACCCGCGAACTCTCCCACCAGCAATTCATAGAGCAGGTCTTCGGAAAATTCATGAACCCGCGCAATATCCGGCCCCTCAACAGATTCTTTGAAAGGAGAGGTTTCACAACCCATCAGCAGTGCCAGCAAAAGCAAAACAGCAGAGAAGCGATAAGCGGGGAATAATGTGTTTAGTTGCATCATGTCTTCAAACAGGCCTTAAAACCAAAGGCATACATATAAATATAAACCAAAATAAAACAATTACTGATTACTTCGGGCCAGATAGATCAAAATTCAAGTATTTAAAAATACACCATACGCAGGTAAATGCTTGTATTAAAAGCCCCTATGGCTCAAAATTTAGCGTTTTCTTATAGTTACTGGCGGAAAATCCAGCATGTTTGGTCTAACCAGACATGTGAATAATATTACATGTCACTGATCACACTAGGCCTGAACCACAAAACAACACCGGTAGACATGCGTGAACGCCTTGCTTTCACGCCTGAAAATCTGTCTGAGGCGACAAAATCGCTGGCCAACCTGGATTGCGTCACCGAAGCCGCCATTCTCTCAACCTGTAATCGTACCGAACTCTATTGCACTGTTAAACAGGGCAATGATGAACAGAATGACCAGCAATTAATAGAATGGTTCAGTCAGTTTCATGGTTTCAGGCCGGATGATATTCGTGAGCATCTGTATTTACATGACCATAAAGAAACTATTTACCATGCCCTGAAAGTGGCCTCCGGCCTGGATTCCATGGTGCTTGGCGAGCCTCAGATTCTGGGCCAGATGAAACAGGCCTATACCCAGGCGGTTAACCTGAACACAGTGGGCATGTTACTGGGCAAGCTGTTTCAACACGCTTTTTCTGTCGCCAAACAGGTGCGTACAGATACTGAAATTGGCGCCAGCCCTGTATCGGTAGCCTTTGCCGCCATTGCCCTGTCAAAACAGATTTTTGGGGACCTGGATAAACTGACTGCCCTGATGATTGGTGCCGGTGAAACCATTGAACTGGCTGCACGCCATCTAAAAGCCAGTAAGATAAAGAACATTATTATTGCTAACCGAAGTGTTGAACGGGCACAGAATCTGGTCGAACAGTTTGGTGGCGAAGCCATTGCCCTGGCACAGATTCCCGATTACCTGCCACAGGCAGATATTGTGATTTCATCTACCGCCAGTCAGCTACCCATACTTGGCAAGGGCGCTGTCGAAAAGGCCCTGAAAAAGCGTAAACACAAACCCATTTTCATGGTGGATATTGCCGTACCC
>JAPHQX010000114.1 GCA_026196035.1 Gammaproteobacteria bacterium | reverse complement strand
TTTTTTATGTCCATGGGTATGTCGATAAACCTTAACCTGTTTTTAGAAAATCCTATTGTGTTGTTACTACTGGTGATGACATTAATGACGGTTAAGTTCATTACTCTCTGGCCTTTGTCATATCTGTTTGGCATAAAGAATAAGGCGGCTATATCAGTTGGTATCCTGATGGCTCAAAGTGGTGAGTTTGCACTGGTTTTGTTCGCTCTGGCGAATACAACCGGGCTTCTGGATGAAACTATATTCCAGCATCTTCTGATTGTGGTTCTGTTGAGTATGCTGGCCACCCCCATGCTGGATAAAATAGCCTATCGCATATTCCAGGCTTCCCGTAGCAATACGCCTATGTTACCCGATATATTAATGGATACTGATGTTGATAATGAGCTTGATCAAAAACAACCGCCTGTTATTCTGGTTGGTTTTGGACGTATGGGGCATAGAATTGGTTACATTCTGGAGCTTATGGACTTGCCTTATGTCGCTATCGACAGTAATGCATCACTTGTTGATCGTGAACGCACAGAAGGCAGGTCGGTTTATTTTGGTGATGCTCAACGGCCCGAGGTTTTAAGAGCAGCCGGTGCAGCTGATGCTCCTTTTGTTATTATCTCAATTGATGATCTTGATGCAACTGAACAGGTCGTTTCTTCTTTTCATTCTGTGTTTCCGGATATTCCTGTGTTTGCTCGTGGACATGATCTTGTTAACTGTCGTGATCTTAGAAAACTGGGCGCACATTTTACTGTTTCAGAAACACTTGAAGCCAGTGCTGAACTTGCACGCGTGGCATTGCTTAATATGGGCGCAGATGAACAACAGGTTTCTAATGCACTTGATCGCTTTCGTAATGATTACTATGGGCGAATTAATAAGAGTGTGACTTAGGAGTGACTCTATCTGTACTTTATAGCTGTCAGTCAGGAAAAGGAATAAGCTTGAGAGGCTGTTTAATTTTTTGTTTAATACTATTTAATTACAGTGTGCAAGCAACAGATGCTATCGAGAGTGTGCCTGAATTAAACCAACATGAATACTGGAGTATTCAGCTTGAGAATGATGTCCTGGCTAAGTCCGGTGATCATTATTATACCCACGGTACTCAGGTGTCACGAACAGTTGCGGGTGACGCGCCCCAATGGTTGCAGGATCTAGCAGTCCTGTTTCCCGTATTTGAATCCGATGGCCTGGTTAATGGTGTTAACTATACCGTTGGCCAGAAAATATTTACTGCAGATAACACGCAGGCGACACAGCCACTTATTAATGATCGTCCTTATGCAGGGTATTTATATTTCAGTGCATCTCTTCTTTCCAGTGTGTCGCGGAAAAATAATATGGATTCAGGAAATGTACTTGAATTCACAACCGGTCTGGTTGGTCCCAGTGCGTTGGCTGAAGAAGTTCAGTCAGTTATTCATGATCTGTTTAATAGTGACAGGGTGAATGGCTGGGGCAATCAGCTTTCGGATGAGCTGGCCCTGGGTGTGTCTTATGCTCGATTCTGGCAGAAAATTCGGCCCTTGTCGGGTTCGCTGAAGTACTCGCTTGCGCCACATGTCAACGTGACATTAGGTAATGTTTATACTTATGCGGCATCGGGTTTCATGTTACGAGTAGGTAGACAACTGGAAAATGATTTTGCACCACCTAATATTCGACCGGGATTCCCCGGTTTGTCTTTATTTCGACCGAGTAAGCAATATAACTGGTACATTTTCGCCGGAATGGAGGGGCGATGGGTGGTGAGGAATATTTTTCTTGATGGAAATACTTTTCGAGATAGCTATAGTGTCGATAAAAAATCACTGGTGGGAGATTTCCAGTTTGGTTTTGTTTTTCAGACAGGTAATGTTCGTTATTCTTTAAGTAATGTACTTAGAACAAAGGAATTTGATCAGCAGAATGGAAACATGAGTTTCGGTGCTATCAATATTTCATTTTTATATAAGTGAAATCAGTTTTATTAGTAAAACTAGATAGTAAAGTGTTTAATTAATAGCTAACGACTGTAGTTAGAATCAGGGTGTTTATTAAATCAAAAAATCCCAGTTAGTCGTCACACATGTTAATTATTATCTTCACTGCTTAATGGTGTTTCGTTTAGTGAACTCATCTCAAGTGCAACTGGAGATGTTCTGGCCAGGGGAATAAATTCAGTCTGTTCTTCAACGGGAGGAGCTGTTTTATAATGCATGCGATGCAGGGTAAACATGCCCAGAGCAGTCATAATAATGGCAAAGAAAATCAGCATTCCTTTGGGGCCAAAATACTCAAGTGCCTGACTGGTTAGTAAAGGTCCGATAATGGCGCCAATACCATAGAGTTGCAACAATCCCTGTGCGGCCTCCAGACTATGATCAGGATCTATTCGATCATTAGCATGGGCTACGCTGAGTGCATAAAGAGTGAAAATAAAACCACCAAAGAAAAAAGAAACTAAATAGAACAGCCAGCTATTGTCTATGCTGATCATGCTATTAAATAATGCCAGGCCAGCCCCGGTAAAACTGCACAGCGTAATGATTCTTCGGCGATCAATAACATCAGACAATAAACCCAGAGGCCATTGTAAAGTAGCGCCACCCAGGATGATGGCGCTCATTAGCCAGGCAACACCTGTTTCATCCAGACCCGTTTGCTTAGCATAAAGGGCGCCGAGTCCCCAGAAGGATCCGGTGACCAGTCCCGCTGATAGACTACCCACTACACCCAGTGGCGATATTGCATATAACTGTTTTAGATGAAAATGTTTAGATTCGGAAATTTCAGGTTGTGGTATGCGAGTGAGTACTACGGGAATAAGTGAAAGCGATATCAGGATTGTAGTAACCGCAAACAGTTCAAAACTGGCCACTTCTCCCAGTCTTAACAGATGTTGTCCGCCTGCCATTGCCAGCAGGGTGATAATCATATAAATACCAAAATAACGTCCGCGCATCGTGTTGCTGGCCAATGCATTCAGCCAGCTTTCGATCACTACGTATAAACCGACGATACAAAAGCCAGTTAAAATTCTTAACACAATCCAGACCCAGGGGTCAGTATTGATGGCATAGGAAATTGCGGCGGCAGATGCCATTGCAGCCATCGCCGCATAGGCACGGATGTGGCCAAAATCACGAATAATTCGTGGACAATAGTAACTACCTAAAGCAAAGCCAACAAAATAGGATGACATCACGATGCCGGTCATTGTCATTGAATAATTTTCAACACCAGCACGTAAGCCAAGTAAAGTGCCCTGTAAACCTATGCCCAGTAATAATGCGGCTGTGCTAAGTAATAGAGCAAAAATAGATATGGCTATACCAATCATAAGAAATCCGATTCAATTAAGCGCTTACAGATAGTTTATTATTGCATGATGCAGTGTATGTACGCACTCATACCCGACCGCGTAGATAAATGGCTATTAACAACACCAGAAGAGAGATACTCCAGAACATCATGTAGAGGATGACGGAATATTTTGCTTTACGTTTTTCCAGCCATGTACGGGGTTTGACTCCGCGAACCAGAAAAACGGTTTTTGCTGCCAGGTTAACGCAGACGATATTCACTGCCAGTAGTAATGCAGCGCCCAGAGCTAAATTTATTTCACCTGAACCCAGCATAAGACCCATGGTTGCAGTTGGCGGTAATAATGCCACCGCGACCATGACACCCACCAGTACACTTGACAATCCAGTAGTTAAAGAAAGTACTGCAGCGGCACCAGAGGCCAGTGCCAGTACTACAGAATCAAGGCCGACATAGGTGCGTGAAATGAGCTCCTCACTATTCAGATTGAAAGGTAATATCAGGCCGATAATAATCGAAAGTATTAATGCCAGTCCCATCCCGGCTAAATTGGTTTTCAATGAAGTCCACATCAGTTGTGTGTCACCCAGAGTTGCTGCAAGAGCCAGTGCGATATTTGGTCCTAGTAAGGGTGCTATAACCATGGCGCCGACAACGACTGCGACATTATTTTCAATCAGGCCAATGGCGGCTACGATGGTTGATAATAAAACCAGCAGGAGATAGTTGCTGTTTAACTCCGCATTTTTAGAAATACCGTGATAAAGTTCTTCACGAGTGGCACCGCTGGCTCTTGTTTTTTCTTTCTCTTTATCGACGGCTTCAGCTTCCGTCTGGGGTAATGTCGCTTCAACAGGTATGATTACAATTCTGGTGGTCTCGTATCTTCCCAGCTGGTTTTGTAGTGAATCCAGAATGTCCTGTCGGTGACTATCATCGACAAGCAGCCGCATAATCTGACGATCTTCTATCTCAGGCGAATCAATATGCCATTGATCGACAACGCCATGTTCATCACCAATATTTTCCACAGTATTGATATGATCGCGATGCGTAATGACTTCGATTATTTTCATATGAGTTTCAAAGTTGATAAAAGTATGGGTTCAGACATTTATAATGCCAGAATCCAGTTGAAATCTGTATCATTGATTAATAAAACCACTCATTATCTGACGCGGAAAAGCAATAAGGAATAGTAAATGTTTAACTTATCGGCCTCTGGTTTCCATTCTGCGCAGGAACTCACCCATGATTTCGAGATATAACTGATCGCCCAGGTATTTATCTTCAACACCCGCTTCAATGCTGGGGTTGTCGTTTACTTCGATAACCACGACTCGGTCAGCAGACTGTTTTATGTCTACACCATATAAACCATTACCAATGAGTCGAGTAGCTTTAGTGGCAATGTCCAGAACCTGTTTTGGGGTTTCTAATATAGGTAAGGTTTCAAAATCACCTGACTTTGATGCATGTTCACCATGTTGATAGATTTGCCAATGATCATTTACCATGTAATAACGACATGCGTACAGTGGCTTATTGTTAAGTACGCCAATTCGCCAGTCATATTCAGTATATAAAAATTCCTGCGCCAGCAATAAAGCAGAATTACGCATTAACTCTTTTGCGCCGGCTTCCAGTTGCTGCTGTGTTTCAACCTTAATGATGCCTCTTGAGAATGAACCATCTGGTATTTTTAATACCATAGGTAATCCAATATCATTGATCAGTTTCTGTAATGATGTAGTAGAAATTCTGGTCAGAAATGCTGTTTTAGGTGTCGGAATTTTGTGAGTGGTTAACAGGTCTGCCAGATAAATTTTATTGGTACAGCGTAAAATTGATGTCGGATCATCTATCACAACCAGATCTTCTGCTTCGGCTTTTTTTGCAAAGCGGTAGGTGTGGTGATCAACGGCTGTTGTTTCGCGAATAAACAGGCCATCATATTCTGGCAAACGAATATAATCTTTTTTAGTGATGAAGTCAGTGGCAATACCCAGTTGCCTGGCTGATTTTTCAAAAAGTTTAAGCGCCTTATTGTCACTGGGTGGCATTTCTTCATCGGCATTAATCAGAATGGCCAGATCATAACGGCAGGCTTTACGGGCTTTTGGTTTGCGCCACATTTTATTACTGAACTTTTCAAATGTACTGGCAAATACTTCCTGTTCATGAGGATCAGTCAGTGACTTTAATGATATGGCTTTAACCTGTTTAATCTGCCATTCATTTTTGTAAGCCAGACTCACTTCCAGTAAAGGGCAGGGCAGACTTTCGAAAATACTTTGTCCGAGTTTACTCCAGGCCGGGTCTATGGCCTGGCCAAACCAGAGATGAAAGTTTAGCGTTTTACTGTCAGCAGGCGGTTCGAGTTTTTGTAGTATTTTTCTGGTGGTTTCGAGTTGCAGTGAGGCCAGAGATTTTCGACCCAGGTCATTAATGGTGGCAAGGCTCGGTGTCACATGGTGGCCCCGGGCTTCGGCCAGTAATGAGCAATAATACCCGGCAGTTAAATAACGGTAGCTGCGGCACAGGTTGATGACGCGAACACGTTTACTGCCCGGCTCATTAATCTTTTCAAGGTAATCATCAAAGGTAATAACATCCTGGCTCGGATAATAGGGTTGCCAGTCGTTGAGGTTTTCAACGACTACATAAAAAGCGCTCATAATGACACTTTCTTAAAGAGGTAAAAGGGAGTACATTTTCATCCGCAGAGAATTAAAGTCAATAGAATTTTAAGCCTGACTTTTAAATGCAACTGCTAGCCGGTTATTTGTGTTTTATAGGTGCCATGTATGTTGAGCCCCATTTCCAGTTCTGACCTTAACTGTTTCAGTCAGGACTATATTAGCGCAAGAGAAAAAATACTTGCTGCTTATCATTCTGTTTCCTGCGAGTGGGAAAAACAGCACAGTGCTTTTAAGCATTCACTATCTGGGCCGGCAGGAGAAGATCTGATTTGTGACGCATTTTACATAGGTCATAGCCGGAAACCCGAACAGTTACTGGTATTGATATCTGCTACCCATGGTATCGAAGGTTTTGCGGGTTCGGCTGTGCAGATTGATTGCCTGACACAGTTAGATATATTGTTAGATCAGCATAAAACACTGGGGGTGATTTTAATTCATGCAGTTAATCCCTGGGGTTTTGCATGGCAAAGGCGTTACGATCATCAGGGTATTGACCTGAATCGTAACTTCGTCGATTTTAACTCGCCATTACCCGGTAATCATGAATTTGATCATTATCGGAACAGATTGTCTGATCCGCAATTCCTGAATCTGGAGCACATACATCAACTCTGGGCGTCCAGCGGTGAGGCTGAATTTACTGAAACCCTGACGCGTGGTCAGTATCAGTATGATACCGACTGCTTTTATGGTGGTAATGGCCCGAGCTGGTCGAGAACTGTCATCGAACAGATTACATCCATGCAACAGATTGCTCAGGCAAAACAACTGGCTGTCATTGATGTACATAGTGGACTTGGGCCCTATGGTTACGGGGAAGTTATTAATGATCATTTACCTGAAACCATAGGTTACCGTTATGCACAAACCTGGTATGGCAAGAATGCACAATCCACGATTCTAGGTGATGCCTGTTCAGGCATTAAGACAGGGCTGCTCGATTACCATTGGCACCAGGTCATCGGCAACAGGGGGTGCTTTGTCACCCTTGAGTTTGGAACTTATTCGATTAAACACTTCTGGGTGTCACTATTGGTTGAGCAGCTTTACAATAATGAAATTGTGAACAAGGGAAAATCCAGAGACCTCTGTCATTTATCCGTGATGGATTTAAAAGATTTTTTTTATCCAGGTGAGTTGTCATGGCAACAACAGATTGTTTTTAGAGGCAGGCAGATCTGTGATCTGGCCGTAACAGGTATGATGCAATGAAAAACACCTGTCAAATTAAGATTGCTAAATCCAGTCATCTGGATCAGCTGTTAAATATTGAAACCAGTTGCTTTCAAATTGACAGGCTTTCAAAACGCAGTTTTAGGCGGTTTATAAAGCCGGGTGCACATCAGCTTATTGTTCTAATCGAAAATCAGATAGTGTTTGGCTATGCTCTGATATTGTATCGGGCGGGTACGAACCTTGCCCGTTTATATTCGATAGCGGTATTGCCTGAATATCAGGGCAGGGGGTATTCGAAGTTATTGCTTAACAGAGTCGAAGAATTGGCTGGTGATAAACACTGTGTATTTCTGCGTCTCGAAGTTGATGTAAATAATATTTCGGCAATTTCGCTTTATAAAAAATATGCCTATAGTGTTATAGGCCGTATCCCGCACTACTATGAAAATGGTGCAGACGCTATACGCATGGAAAAACACATACAGCTTAGCGTAGCAAATAAACACTCAGTTAAGCCTTATTATCAGCAGACAACCGATTTTACCTGTGGGCCTGCATCACTGATGATGGCTATCAAATCATTAAAGCCTGATTATAAAATGACTCGACAGGAAGAATTGCAGATATGGCGTGAATCTACAACTATTTTCATGACTGCAGGCCATGGAGGTTGTTCGCCTCATGGGCTTGCATTGTCTGCCTGGCGTAAAGGTTTTAATGTGACCCTGCATATCAATCAACACGATGCGCCTTTTCTGGATGGCGTACGCAGTAGTGAAAAGAAAACAGTTATTCAGCTGGTACATGATGATTTTGTCAGTCAGATAAAGCAGACAAAAATAAAATTAAAAGTAGATGATTTACAGGTTGATGAACTGGACTTATTACTCCGCAGTGGTATGCCTATCCTGGTGCTGATCAGTACCTGGCGATTGAATAGAAACAAATCACCGCACTGGGTTTATGTAACAGGATCTGATGATCATTATGTTTATATTAATGACCCGGATATTGATGAAGATGTTCATCTGACTCAGACTGATTATATTCAGGTGCCTATTGATAAAATAATTTTTCGAGAAATGGCGCAATTCGGTCAGAAAAAACTGCGTTGTTTGCTTATTCTGACAGGTGCGCGCGATGTCGATTGACCGCTACAAGGAAAAACTAAAAAACCTTTCTGATCGTCTTGTGGCTATACAAAAGCCTATACTGATTCTGGACTCTATCAAGTGGCCCATACAGCAGCAGGAAAACTTTATTAATGGCAGGGGTCGGCGTCTGCCTGATATTAATCAGGACTATTATGACAGGCTCACTCCTGGTTTTAATCCCGAGGTTAAACAGCAGGAGCTCTCTGAGCTTTATCATCAAGTCAATAGTCAACTGGGCAAGCAGGATCATCTAGGTAAAATACTTAAACAGACCATCAGGCAATACCAGATGGTCATTGAACTATTACAACATAGAGGTACATCAAAATTTGGTGTGCACAGTAAACAGCTTTATGGCAGTGCTACAGATCATCTAAGAGGTGATCGAAAAACCCTGATTGAACTTGGCGAAAGACTTTGTTCTATTTTTTCTTTACCTGCTGCTGCTCATTTAAGTTATTCCTGTCCAAAAGACATAAAGGCTGACGATGCTGTACGCATGCTTGATGAAAGGCTAAATGGTTATTTTTCAAGTTCAAGTTTTAATGTTCAGTTATCCGATGGTATTGTATCTGATGCATCTGCCGGTGGTGACTGTATAAAAATAAATACGAATTCCTTTTTTTCCAGTCTGGATCTTCAGGTGCTTGAAGTTCATGAGGGCTGGGTGCATGTAGGTACAACGCTCAATGGCCGTATGCAGAACTGGGCAAGCTGGTTAAGTGTAGGGTCACCGCGGATTACCGCAACCCAGGAAGGTCTGGCGGTACTCATTGAAACACTGACATTTAATTCTTACCCGGGACGGGCTCGACGCATCAGTGATCGTGTCGTCGCTATTGGTATGGCAGAGCAGGGTGCTGATTTTTATGAAGTATATAATTATTTTTGTGAAAAAGGGCTGACCGAAAAAGAAAGCTATGTCATTGCTCAGCGAGTTTTTCGAGGCGGGAATGTAAGAGGGGGCTCATATTTTACAAAAGATTTATCCTATGTGCGTGGATTTGTAGAAACTGTGAATTTTATAAAAAGCGCAATTCTGTCTGATGTTCCTCAATTACTACCGATGTTATTTGTCGGAAAAGTGACTCTGGATGATATTCCGATATTGTATGAGTATATGAATGAAGGCGTCATATCACCACCAAAATACCTGCCGTCGATGTTCAGGGATTTGAATGGCCTGTATACCTGGTTTGGTTTTTCCAGTGGTATGTCGCTGATAAATTTAGGACGCGTACAGAATCACTTTGAAAAAATGTTTGCTGAGTTGCGAGATTCTCTCAGCAACAGGAATAATTAAACTCGATGTAATAGATCTTTTTTAAGTAGCGGGTGGTAGCGGGTTTTTCCTGTTGTTTATAACCAGTTAAATATCACCAGGCCAATACTGAATCGTCTTACACGAATGTCGTAATCGATTAAACTTTCGCCGTAGCCATCAAAATACTGAATCATGCCTTTCAGGTTGCCCGACATGGGAAAAACCCAGTTAAGTTCGTAGCTGCCACGGTTATCTTCTAATTTAAAGTTATTACGGATAATACCAGCAAGAATTCGTTCATTGTTTTGATAAATTATTTTTATTTCTGCACGGCCCACATAATCTTCAATGTTCGGATTATTATCGATTTCGTCGATATTGATGCGACTCCATGGCATTACAAATATCGCCAGGTTTTCGTCTTCCAGTCCAAAACGTATAAATGCTCGATTCCAGCTGCGTGATAAATCAAGTCCACGGCCATTGGACTCATGTGTAACGCCAATATCAATGAAGCGATTAGTTACTCCAAATAATTCATATTGGGTTTCCAGAGAAAACCACAATTCCGGCTTGTAATTGGTTTCACGAAAAGGCGATGAGGCATCATTATATAGTTGCCAGAATGATTTTTGTGTATAACCAAGCCAGAGATCACCATTTTTATGGAGTAAGTCATTCGCAATTTTAGTGCGAGTGCTGAGCTGAAATTTAACTTCCACTTTTTCCTGGCCAACTTCGCCAACGCTTGCCAAAGCTTCATTGTTGGGGTTACTGGTGAATGCTACCGGTAAGAAATAAACCGGTTCATAAGTGGTGAATCTGAAAGGTTTTAGTTTTGTCAGGTATTTAAATTGTTCTTCTGGCAGTACAAAGTCATCGCTATCTGTGGTTGCTGAAACAGCCGGGTCGTTTGCGAGGCTTGCCTGTTTATCGAAACAGGTCAAACGTGCCGTGTTATCTTGAATAGACGAGCAGTCACTTGCGGCATGGGTGTTGATGGATGCCAGCAGTATTAAACAGTAGATGATGATATTGTTTTGCATGAGTTATGGTTGAATATTATCATTTAAATACCAATGGCATGAACTACAGACTCTGTGAACATACAGTTGATATCCAACTGTATTCTTTATTCAGATTATCACTTAGCGTTCAAAAGTGTACAGAATATCTGCGCCCTGGTGTTCGCCACTTTCACCTTTGAGCTGCCACTTGTCAGATATCTGATAACGTACATTGAGTGTGTTAATGGATTCGATTAAACCTACACCATAACTAATATACAATTTTGGTGACAGGTAACGTCCCATTACCAGATAAGCCTGGTCTCCATTTTCACCACTTTCAACACGCATTTCATCCATCCCGAAACGACTTCCCAGGCTTCGCGCCAGGCGATCACTACCACTTAAACTGAGTGCCAGAACTGCTTTAGCCATCATTGCGCCGTCATCGCCTGTAGCGCTTTCAAGGGGTCGTCCGAGAAGTAAATAAGCCAGTGCATCGGTTTGTCCCATGGCCGGTATGGAAAAGAGTTCAATCTGGGGTTGATCGAGAGTACCCCTGACTTTGAGTCCGGCGGTGATATTGCTTACCCGACGAACAGCGCGCAGATCCAGACCTGGATTGATAAGCGATCCGCCAGTGTAGAGCAGGCGGCCATGTTCAACCACCAGGCGTTGACCATAAGCAGCATAACGCCCTTCAATTGCAGTTATTTCACCCGTGGCTCTGGTAGTTTGTCCCGGTTCATCCTGAAGCAATAAGCTTCCACCAAAGTGGCCGTCATAACCAAAACCATAGAAGCTCACCCGTTCACCCAGGGTGAGACGTATTTTGCTAAAAACAGACCATTTTTCTTCGGCACTTTGCTCGCTACCTATGACTACTGAATCAGCTGATACATGTTCCGCAGTCGTTATATCTTTCGGTTGTAAATTGGCATAAGGTATAAGCACCTCACCGCTGATGTTAATAGTACGTTGCTGAATTTCAATTTTCAGATCAGGGCTGGCTACCAGTCGTGCTTCAGCAATGTTCGACACTTCAAATGCTTCTCCTTTAATATTAATTGTCGTTGGCCAGCCGGCATTTCTATCGAGTAAGGTCTGGCCCGTAATATTTAGCTGTCCATCACCTGATTGACCAGTTAAATGAAAATTAAGTTTTTCAAAATCATCACTCTGGCCGGTTAAACTGATTTTTTTAATACTAAGACCCAGTCTGGGTATGCGCATCTCACCATTAAGTAATTCTGCATGACCGCTGAGTCCAGGTTGCGCCATTACACCATTAATCGAAAGTACTAATTCTACTTCGCCTTTAATGTCCTGAATTTCGGGCAGCATTACTTCGATTAATCCAGGATCATGAATCTTGAGTTGTACTTCAGCCTGTATGGCTTGTTTGTTGATATCCAGTTGAGTAAGTTTTGCACCCGGCAATGTTAATTGTCCCTGTAAATAATCGTCATTAGATAATTTAATTTCAGAAGATGCATTCAGTCCCTGATTATTAAGGGTGATGTTTATCTTGCCGCTATGGTATTCCCATCGCTCCTGCTCACCTTCTAAAACCGGATAGTGTATGACGCCCGGTGTTAACTGGATATGTGCCTGACCTGTGAGTTGATCTGCTGGCGAAAATTGTAGATTTGCAGTGCCATTTGTCATCCCTTCAAATTTAAGATTATCGGCAAGAAATGGGCCAAATATTTTAACAGGCAAGTTTTGTATTTCGAGTTCGGATTGCCATAGCTCATTATTACGTTGCACTTTTGTGCACAACTTTGCATCATGACTTTTCAAGCACAGGTTGTCGATTAATAGCG
>JAPHQX010000013.1 GCA_026196035.1 Gammaproteobacteria bacterium | reverse complement strand
CCTGATGGTCTGGCAGAAGGGCATGGTTGAATTTCAGACCTTCTTTTTATTATTTATTCCTGCACTGGTGAATTTCATGGTGCCAGCGGCACTCATGCATTTCTTTGTTCCACAGGGTGTCCCTGAGCCACTTAATGGTCGTATCAGGATGCGTCGTGGTGCTTACGTTATTATGTTTTTGTTTGCCTGCACCATTGCCACTTCAGTGGGTTTCCATAGCCTGTTACATATGCCGCCAATGCTGGGCATGATGACCGGTCTGGCATATTTGCAGTTTTATGGTTATTACCTGAAAAAAACTCATATCGAAACACCCGATGATGCACCGGACTACGGTACGGTTGATGATGTTCTGTATGCTAGCCCAAAAGTGCGGCCGGCATTTGATGTCTTCGGACGTCTTGCCCGTGCCGAGTGGGATACCCTGCTGTTTTTCTATGGTGTGGTATTGTGTGTTGGCGGGTTGGGGTTTATTGGTTATCTGGCGCTGCTGTCTCAGCATTTTTATCTGGAACTTGGTGCAACCACTGCCAATGTTATGGTCGGTTTTCTGTCTGCGGTGATTGATAATATTCCGGTGATGTTTGCGGTGCTATCCATGCAGCCGGATATGTCACTTGGGCAGTGGTTGTTGGTGACGCTTACGGCCGGTGTGGGTGGCAGTATGTTATCCATCGGTTCAGCTGCGGGTGTTGCACTGATGGGCCAGGCACGGGGTCTATATACCTTTTTCACCCATCTCAAATGGACGCCCGTTATAGCACTGGGTTATGTGGGCAGTATCCTGGTGCATATCTGGCTAAACGCCGCAACTTTTCAGATACCGGTATCAGGAGGCTAAGGGTGATGCTTGATAATGTACGCGTTAAAGATCTTTATATAACCATAGATGACTATCCTAATGTTTCCCTTGATGCGCCGATTGGCCATGCCATTCAGATCATGCATCATGTACTGGGAGACAAAAAAAAGTATCGCAATATTCTGGTGCTGGATGATGACGATCATCTTCAGGGGTATTTATCCCTGCGAGATCTGATTCGTGCAGTCGGTCCCGATTACCTGCATAAAAGACAACCGGATGTGAAAGGTCATCAGCCTTTTAATGTTCAGGGCTTTAGTCAGGATCTAACTTCGCTTAGCCTGTTCTGGGAAAATGACTTTACTGCCAGGTTGCACAAGGAATTAAAAAAACCTGTGCGTGAATATATGACACTGATGGAAGATCGGGTGTTACTGGAGGATCATATTTCAAAATGCATGTATCTCATGCTGCTTCATGACGTGCTTGTTTTGCCAGTAGTAGAAAACGGCCAGGTTATTGGTGTGATACGTCAGGTTGATCTATTTGAGCGCATTGCAGTCAGTGTCGAAAAGGTATGGTTGCATAAACATAAAGAAGAAGAGAGCTAAGTGATGACTGAACCCGCAGAGAATAAAAATAGTTCATTCAGTCTTTTTATTGCAGATCTGGATCTCAAACGCATTGCATTTATATTCCTGGGTCTGATTCTTTTTTTCTGGCTTTACCTGGCAGATCCCTTGCCGGATGCAGTTGATCCTCTGGGCGAGCATTTTCCACTGAGTCCTGAAGGCAAGGCGGCGATTGCGTTGTTTTTACTGGCGGGAACCTGGTGGGTATTTGAAGTGGTACCGATTGGTATTACCAGCCTGGCCATAGGTGTGTTTCAGGCATTGTTTCTGATACGTCCAGCCAAGGTCGCGTTCAATGATTTCATGGATCCATCGGTACTGTTTATTTTTGGTTCCCTGGTTATAGGGATGGTGTTTACTAAAGTTGGTTTGTCTCGGCGACTGTCCTACAAAATGCTCACCATCGTCGGTGAAAAAACCAGCATGATTTATCTGGGCTGTTTTTTTGTTACCGCAATCCTGACTCATTTCATGGCGCACACGGCAGTGGCGGCAACCATGTTTCCTATTTTGATGGCGATTTACTCTCTGTATGGGGAAGGGGATAAGTCCACTAAATTTGGTAAGGGTTTGTTTGTTGGTATGGCCTTTGTCGCGGGTGCCGGTAGCATGATTACCTTACTGGGTGCGGCTCGTGGTGCGGTGGCGATTGGTTTTTTTAATGACATAGTTGATCGAAATATTTCATTTTTTGAGCTCAGTTTTTATATGTTCCCCATTGGCTGGTTGATGGTGTTTTTATGCTGGGCAATGATGATGCTGATGTTCAAGCCGGAGAAATCAGAAATTAAGGGCTTACGTGAAAAGGCACAACGTCTTTATAAGGAAGCTGGTCCCATTACCCGAGACGAAGTTTTCGTTGCGCTGGTGGTGCTGGCGGTGATCGTAACATTGTCGTTGAAATCATTTATTCCTGCCATGGCGTTTATTGATAAGACTTCAGTGATACTGGTTTCGACAATTATATTTTTTGTTTTCAAAATATTAACCATTAAGGAGTTAGAGCAGATTCCCTGGAATATTATTTTGCTGTTTGCAGGTGCCATGAGTATTGGTTTTTGTCTGTGGGAAACAGGGGCAGCTAAATGGCTGGCCATTAACTGGCTGGGCATGTTTCATGACTCTGGCTGGTTTGTTTTTGTTCTGGGTATTTCATTTTTTATCATGGTGATGACTAACTTTATTATGAATGTAGCTGCAATTGCTATTTCTTTGCCTGTAGCTCTTGTCCTTGCGCCTTATTTGGGTGTCGCACCAGATGTGGTGTTGTATTCGGCGTTGATTGTTTCTGCCTGTCCATTTCTATTGCTAGTGGGTGCGGCGCCTAATGCGATTGCATATGATTCAAAACAGTTTACTACCGGTCAGTTTTTTATGGCTGGTATCCCGGCGAGTCTGGTTTTAATGGCCGTAGTAGCATTGGCGGTAGGTATTATATGGCCACTGATGGGAATGTCTATTACGATATGAAAAGAGTGAGCGTTGATGTTTTGTTGTAGAAAATCAGAGTTACTAATAATAGTTTTTATTATCTAAATATTATGGATAGATTAATGCAATGGCAAATATGCTGAAAACTGATTCTTTAATACGCGCGCTGCACAATCTTTACGAAAAGGTTAGTAAGTTTGTTTTGATTGAGCGAATTGGTTTCTATCGAAGTAATACAGGGTCAGTTAATATTCCTGATATATCAAGCTTGCTTGACAGCCATATTGAAAAACTGGCGGTCACAACAAAGCAGGGGATAGCACCTTCAGCTAACAGAATAAATGAATCATTTTTGATTAAAACTAACTCCAGTAATGACCTGTCTGTTCAGGATAAAGATATAGATGGTCTTGCAAATCATTATAAAGTATCCGCAAGTAAGTACGAGTCATCTCAGTATATGGGGGAAAAATTTAAAGCCAGTATCTGGTTGCATATACATACAGCCTTTATGCAGGCAAGGTCTGGTCAGCTAACAACTGCAAAAGTGCATGCTGATATCGCTAATCAGGCACTAAAAGAAGCGATTCATTACATGAGTGATGAGGATTTCAGAGCCTTTTATACTGAAGTTGAAAAAGTAATAAATGAACTGCAGGAATTAAAATAACAGATTTTGGTTCGAATGAGGCTACTTATTTTGTAAAGAGGTTTATAGTAGTGAATCTTCCTTAATGGGATGATAATGCGTAGCAGCATCGATTAGTGAGTTGGCAGTGAGTGATGGCACGCCATAAACTTCTGTGCTGACATTGAATTCCTGATTGATTTTTGTGAGTAACAAATCAAAGTCGCCATCACCCGATAATAGAATGACTGTATCCACGTCTTTTGCTGCTTGCATTACATCAATGGTAATGCCTACGTCCCAGTCACCCTTGGCAGATCCATCACTGCGTTGTATATAGGGTTTAAGTTTTACGTCAAAACCTATATGTTTGAGAGCATCCTGAAATTTTAGCTGCTTATCATCGCCACGGTGAATTGCATAAGCAGTGGCTGAAATGATTTCACCCTGGTTACTTACATGTTGCCATAGTCGCCGGTAATTAAACTGGCGACCATAGGCATCACGGGTGGTGTAATAGATGTTTTGCACATCAGCAAAGATGGCAATTTTTTTCACTTTGCAGCCTGTTACTGGGCTTTCCTGTAATTGTTCTGCTCTATTGACTGATCACGTAAATAATCTTCATAAGTACCATGGAAGTCAACGATGCCATTTGGTGTCAGCTCAATAATACGTGTTGCCAGTGATGATACAAATTCACGGTCATGACTGACAAAGATTAAGGTTCCTGGATAATTCTCCAGGGCCAGATTAAGCGATTCAATGGATTCCATATCAAGATGGTTAGTTGGTTCATCCATTAATAAAATGTTGTTTCGCTGTAGCATCAGTTTGCCAAATAACATTCGACCCTGTTCACCACCCGAAATAACTTTGACTGATTTTTTAATATCATCCTGTGAAAATAATAAACGTCCCAGTGTGCCACGAATAATCTGGTCATCATCGCTTTCTTTGCCCCACTGATCCATCCAGTCGAAAAGGGTAGTGTCTTTTTCGAAGTCGGCCGCATGATCCTGAGCATAATAACCCAGCTCTGCATTTTCAGACCACTTGATGGTACCTGCTGAGGGTTCTAGATCACCTACAAGACATTTTAGTAATGTGGATTTACCAATACCGTTAGGCCCGATTACTGCAATACGTTCACCAACTTCTACCATCAGGTTCAGGTTGCTAAATAGCTCCTCGTCAAAGCTTTTAGCCATGCCTTCAACTTCAAGTGCCAGACGATGCAATTTTTTATCTTCATCAAAACGAATAAAAGGATTTTGTCGGCTCGAAGGTTTAACTTCTTCAAGTTTTATTTTATCGATTTGTTTGGCACGTGATGTTGCCTGTTTTGATTTGGATGCATTCGCCGAGAAACGACTAACAAAGGCTTTAAGTTCTGCAACCTGTGCTTTTTTCTTTGCATTGTTGGCCAGTAATGTTTCCTGAACCTGTGTAGAGGCTGTCATGTAATCATCATAGTTGCCAGGATAAAGGCGTATTTCACCATAATCCAGGTCAGCCATGTGAGTGCACACACTATTAAGAAAATGACGGTCATGAGAAATAATAATCATTGTGCAATTACGGGCGTTTAATACACCTTCTAGCCAGCGAATGGTATTGATGTCGAGGTTATTAGTAGGCTCATCGAGTAACAGTATGTCTGGTTCAGAGAATAATGCCTGTGCCAGTAAGACGCGTAATTTCCAGCCTGGCGCAACGGCTGTCATCGGGCCGTAGTGCTGCTCAACAGGTATGCCGACGCCAATCAATAATTCACCTGCCCGAGCTTCGGCTGTGTAACCATCCATTTCTGCAAATTCTGCTTCTAAATCACCGGCACGAATACCATCGGCTTCTGTCATTTCCGGGTTTGCATAAATGGCATCTTTTTCAGACTTAACGGCCCAGAGTTCTTCATGGCCCATTAATACGGTATCGATAACACTGAATTCTTCATATGCAAACTGATCCTGTTTCAATTTACCGATCCGCTCATGAGGGTCTTTTGAAACATTACCGGCTGTGGGTTCAAGATCGCCGCCAAGGATTTTCATGAAAGTGGATTTTCCACAGCCATTGGCTCCAATCAGTCCATAGCGATTTCCGTCGCCAAATTTTACAGATACATTTTCAAAGAGTGGCTTGGCGCCAAATTGTATGGTGATGTTTGCAGTTGTTAACAATGTTCTATTTCCGAATTAAAAAGTTAAAAAATAATAATGCCTTGTGAGTATTAGCTTCGTTTGCGTGATGCGTAAGTTGAGCCGCCACCACGCATCCGTGAATTGAGGTCTTCGGCAAAAATTTCAGCATGTTGTGTGACATCTTCAAGAGTCCCGGCTTTCTTGCCTTCAATTTTTGAGCTGCCCTGTCCAACAACATAGCGATGCCAGTTGTCACCCTCCATACCTTCAGGTGGAGTCGTCTTTTCTACTTTTTCTACACGATAGGTCAGTTTCTTTCTTGTTTCTTCCTGCATGGTTAGCGTCCCCTTTGTTGAGCTTGTCCAGTACTTCGTCTGGACTGGCTCTGGTTATTTGATCTGCTCTTGAAATTTGAGCGTGGATTATTTCTTCCGGATGGAGGTCTTTTTCCAGCGGGTTTTCTAGCTCCCTGTTGCCTGCCTCGGCCCTGATTGATGGGTTCTGCTTTGATCGAAGGGTCGGGTTCGAAATCACTAATAATAGTTTTTGGGATATCACGCTTGATCAGACGTTCGATATCTTTTAGTAATTTATGTTCGTCCACACAGACCAGTGACATGGCTTCGCCTTCGTTACCTGCACGACCGGTACGACCAATGCGATGAACATAATCTTCTGCAACATTCGGTAACTCATAGTTAACGACGTGAGGTAGCTGATCAATATCGATACCACGAGCGGCTATATCAGTTGCAACCAGTACACGAACTTTACCTGCCTTGAAGTCGGCCAGTGCTTTGGTACGTGCCCCCTGGCTTTTGTTGCCATGAATTGCCGCGGCTGTGATGCCATCTTTACCGAGTTGCTCCGAAAGACGATTAGCACCGTGTTTTGTACGATTAAAAACCAGTACCTGTTTCCAGTTATTAGAACCAATCAGGAATGACAGTAGCTCTCGTTTACGTGCCTTATCGACCGGGTGAACAACCTGGTTAACCGTTTCAGACGCTGTGTTACGACGGGCAACTTCAACCAGAGCGGGTGATTTGAGTAGTTCGTTTGATAGCTTTTTGATCTCGTCTGAAAAAGTAGCCGAGAATAATAATGTCTGTTTCTGTTTAGGCACCAGAGCTAGTACTTTTTTAATGTCATGAATGAAGCCCATGTCCAGCATGCGGTCGGCTTCGTCGAGTACCAGAATATCGATTTGTGAAAGATTCACTGATCTCTGGCCTACATGATCAAGTAATCGGCCGGGTGTTGCGATCAGAATATCTACGCCTTTGATAAGTTTCTGTTTTTGTGGGTTTATGCTGACACCACCAAATACAACGGTGGATTTTAATGGTAAATGTCTGCCATAGGTGTCGACACTTTCGGCTACCTGAGCAGCCAGTTCACGAGTTGGGGTTAATATGAGTGCGCGAAGAGGGCGACGGCCCTTATATTCTTTAGCTGTCGACATTAAACGTTCTAACATGGGCAGTGTAAAACCAGCAGTTTTGCCTGTGCCTGTTTGTGCGCCACCCATAATATCTCGGCCTTCCAGGATAAGCGGGATTGCCTGTTGTTGTATGGGGGTGGGAGTATTGTAGCCTTTTTCGGATACAGCACGGATTAGTTCGGCTCTAAGGCCGAGTGATTCAAACGACATAAAATGATGATCTCTTGGGATCGGCCTACCCAATACACGTGGTTTGGGACGGTCTAGGCGGAAACTTCTTAGTGTACTTAGAGATGAATCTGTGAAGATTTATCTCTATGAAAAAAGGTGCAGACCGAGGTGCACCAGAAATTGAAGACGTATTATACCTGAAAAGGCCTTAAAGATGTGAAAAAGATATGTCGAGCACCACCAGACCATAGAACTGCTGATCTGGTAGTTTAAAGTATGATGTTCTACCAGCGACCGCCGCCACCGCCGCCTCTACGACCACCTTTGCCGGTTTTGGGTTTGTCCTGTGCAATATTAACGCGTAATTTACGTGCGCTGATATCCTTACCATTTAATTCAAGAGCTGTCTCAGCAGCCACCTGAGTGGCAAATGTAATAAAGGCAAAACCCTTTGGACGGCCTGTCTCACGGTCGATAATCATAGAAAGATCTGTGATTTCACCATAAGTTGAGAACATTTCTCGCAATTGATCTTCATCTATTGAAAAGGGGAAATTGCCGACATAGAGTTTATTTTGTTGCATCTTTGTTCCTGAAAAGTAAGTGAATCATTAATATGGAGGCGGGCTGCTGTCAGGCAGTTTATCCTATTATGGCTTGAGGCTATATAGTCAGAGGGGTTTTAAATTCAATTGAGATATATAGTAAGCATCATATAAGAGCTGGTCTGTGTCGCTTAATTACACTATATTAGCATTTAATCATTCGATTTCAGGCTATTTATATGAAGAGCAGATAAGTATATACAGATGTTGCCGATATATATTATTTGTCACGCCAACTGCGTACCACATGATTATCTCTGTTCTTTTTTTGATGAGCGGAATATCCCCTATTATAAAATTAATATTATTTCAGATGATATTTCCCGTATTGACCATGATGCTGTTTCCGGTCTGGTTTTTATGGGAGGGCCTCATAGTGTTAACGATAATCCTCAATGGCTAGCTGATGAAATCATATTTATTCGTCAGGCAATAGAGAAAAATATCCCAGTCATGGGTGTGTGTTTTGGTGCGCAACTGATTAGTAAGGTTCTGGGTGCTAAAGTGAGCAGGGCAGAACATATGGAAACTGGCTGGCATCAGATTAGTGTTGATACATCAAAAGCGGGTACAGGCATAACATTAAACTTTGAAAATAGCTTTGAAGTTTTTGAGTGGCATGAAGATACTTTCTCGATACCTGAAACAGGTATTCCGATATTTACAGGTCGTAATTTTAAAAATCAGGGTTATCTTGCCGGCAATGTGCTCGCAATGCAGTTTCATCTGGAAATGACCGAGTCTATGGTTTTTGAATGGCTGGAGCGTTATCAGGATTGTATACCTGAGCCATCCCGTTATGTACAGAGTCCTGAACAAATTTCAGAACACTTATCTGAGCGGCTGGAAAAGTTACATGAGGTGGCGGATAAGGTTTACGACTGGTGGTTAAACAGGGTTAGAAATCAGTAATCAGGATGCAATTAATAAATCTATTATGCGCTGTTGATTAAATCCCCATGTTTCTGGTTCTTCTATGCTCTCAATAGTTTCCTGTGAACGAGTCAGGTCAACAATTTTTTGTGGTATAGGCGCTTTAGCTGTACAAGAGTAAAATGTTTTTATTTTAGGCTTGAGTAAGGTTTTTTCAGATTGTTCTATGACGATGCCTAAACGACCGGAATGTAATTTTACCAGTGAGCCGGTAGGATAAATGCCTACCGTTTTTACAAAGGCGTTAAACACATTATTATCAAAATGCCCTTCTTTCCATGAGGCCATCATTTTCAGGGCTTCTGCAGGTTCCCAGCCTTTTTTGTAACAACGGTCTGAGGTAATGGCGTCATAAACATCACATACCGCACCCATGCGGGCAACCAGTGAAATATCATTGCCAGATAGTTTGTCTGGATAACCCTTGCCATCTATACGTTCGTGGTGATGCAGGCAAACATCCAGTGCAATGCCATCGACGCCATTAGATTTCTTGAGCATTTCCCATCCCCTTAGTGGATGAGCCTGGACGATTTTAAATTCATCATCAGTGAGTTTACCGGGTTTATTGAGTATCTCTTCGGGAATAGCCATTTTGCCAACGTCATGTAAAAGTCCGGCCATGCCCAATGAATGTAGATCACCTTCGTAATTGAGTTGCTTTGCCAATGCTATCATCAGCGCACAAACGGCGACTGAATGCAGATAAGTGTAGTCGTCCATTGTTTTCATGCGTGTAATACTGATCATGGCCGCTGGATTACGTGTTACTGATTGTGATATTTCCTCGACTAATGGGCCTGCTTCTTCTATTTTTATCGAGTTGCCCATACGGGCTTCCTGAAACATTTCAATGGTAACTTTTCTGGCTTTAGCCAGTGTTTGCCGAGCGACTTCCAGTTCATCTTTCAGAGATGATTGAGTGTTCGTTGTTACAGGTTTATTATCTTTGGGGGTGATAATTTCAATGTCGGCTTTTCTTTCAGGCTCAACATCATCACCTCTGGATGTATCGATCCATACATGGCTGATGCCCGAGTCTTTTATGGTCTTTAAGTCTCCGGGATTTTCCAGGATGAATGAGGTCTTCCAGAAAGGATGTTTAAGCCAGCTGCCATCAAGCTTGTCGATGAACATGCCAGTACGTAAATGACCGACTTCGATTTTTTTGCGCATGAATAAGAAATATATCGTTTTTAACCTATATAAGTTTAGTCAATATAAATTAAAAATGTATATTAAAGTTTAAAGCAGGTGTCCAGAACCACGCTCATTCAGCTAGTTATCGTTTATTTCGTCCGATAAGTATTATGGCATGCTGCGCAATGACTAATCACTTTGTTAAGGGCGGTGTAGGTTTGTTTTGCATCGCCTTTTATAGCGATCTCGGCAAATTCACTGGCTGAATCATGTAAACCCCAGGCGATATTTCTCATTGGAATAGGCATGAAGCGACCTGGCCCCATGCCGGTACTGCGATGTTTACCCATGGCGCTTCTACCCATACGGGTTTCTGCGATTTCAGCAGCTATTTTAAAATCACCTGTTGACAGACTTTGCATGATTTCAGCTAGTGCCGATATAAGACCGATCATATCCTTGCGCATGAGTTGCAGTGACTCTTCGGGAATGGAAACCAGTACGCGCGAATCTGATTCTTCTGCTTTAGCCGTTGAATGAGCTAACAAAAGGATAACAAGCAGTTGAATAAATAATTTTGTTTTTAGCATAATTATTTCTCCTGTATGGATTTAGAATCACTCTGTTGCATTTGTTTTCTGTAGTTGTGGCTGAGTCATGGTTATGCTTCTCAAATAATTTAATCCATTTATCATTGTATTGTCTTTGTTTGAAATGATTCTGGATTGATACTCATCAATAGTTCTTGAAAAGAAGTCTTAAAACCAAAAGACATCATAGAGAGCCGATGGTATATGCAAGGTTTAATAATTCCAGCTATCACCAGGGGTTTTTATGATTCAGCAAATGGGTAATCAGTATAGCCATGTTCATCGCCACCATAAAAAGTATTCTGGTCTGCTTCGTTTAACGATAGATTATTTCTATAACGGTGAACCAGGTCGGGATTAGCGATAAATGGAACGCCAAAAGCAACCAGGTCACAATCACCGTTATTTAATGCCGTTTGTGCGCGAGTTTTATCATAGCTGTTATTGGCCATGTAAATGCCATTATAAATATCACGTAGATCGCGATAATTAACATTACGCTGTTTTGTCATCATGTCGCCTTCAAGGATATGCAGATAACAAAGGTTACGTGAATTAAGCTGGCTAATAAAATAAGCAAAGTGCTGTTGAGGGCTGGAGTCTGACATGTCGTTAAAACTGTTTTCGGGTGACAGGCGTAGACCTACTCGATTAGTTGGCCAGACCTCACATACAGCATCGAGGATTTCGTTTAAAAAGCGCATACGGTTTTCTACATTACCACCGTATTCATCGCTACGTTGATTAGTGCCATCACGTAAGAACTGATCAACTAGATAGCCATTGGCTGCATGGACTTCGATACCATCAAACCCAGCTTTTTGAGCCATTTCTGCTGCGTGTTTGTATTGTTTAATGATGCCGGGAATCTCATCAGTATCGAGTGCGCGAGGCTCAACGAAAGGCTGCATTCCGTCATAGGTTACAGCATCTCCTTCGGGTCGCAGGGATGAGGGAGCTACTGGTGTCTGATTATCAGGTAATAAACTGGGGTGGGATATACGGCCACAGTACCAGAGCTGGATAAAGATATGGCCGCCTTCAGCATGGACTGCATTGGTGATATCACGCCAGCCTGAAACCTGGTCTTCGCTATAGATGCCAGGTGTTGCCGGATAGCCGACACCCTCGGCTGATACGGGTGATGCTTCAGTGATGATTAAACCTGCTGTCGCTCGTTGGCGATAATATTCCGTATTTAAACTGTGGGGTGCATTGTTAGCATTAGCGCGATTACGGGTCATAGGGGCCATAACCATACGGTTGCCAAGCTCAAGATCACTCAGGGTGACGGGGGATAACAGGTCCAGACTCATTATTAGATTCTCCAGTTTAATATTGGCCTTATTATGCTGTACTCCGGTTTATATTACTGCTGGAAGGCTATCAACACCAAATAGTTTACCTGATTTAATGATTTTTGAGATTAACTTCTATTATTTCAAAAACTTAGCAAGTTAAACTATGATTGTTATATCGGGCTGTAGTTGTTCCTGGAGTTCTTGTTACTGTAATAGGTAAAGTGCTGATACTATATATTTTGGGGAGTGAATTTTGATAAAGCTGAAGCATATTATTAATGATGTTGTTGTAAATGAATTTGATATGGTTGAAGGAAGTTTTACTATTGGTCGAAGTCAATCGAATAGTTTACAGCTTGATGATGCTATGGTGAGTGGTGAGCATGCTGTATTAAGATTTGTGCCAAATGAATATATGCCTGAAATGCTCGATGTCACTATCCGGGATCTTGGCAGCACAAATGGTACTTTTGTGAATAATACCTCTGTGCAGGAATTGAAGATTAAGCATGGTGATACTATTCGAATTGGCAATAATGAATTTCGACTTTTTGACGAAGGATCTGCAGTTGGGACACAAACCGAGTTTTATGTCCCGGAAGAGTAGGCCGAGTAACAATAATGATAACTTCAGGTGTTTTATAGTTTGTCCCAGGTCAAAGAAACCCGGGGTCGTCTGAGAGTAGACTTCAGTTAATTATTTTTAAGTGAATATATGAGAAGTCTAAAAGCAATTACTGCTGGTTGTGCATTTATTGTTGTGATGGGTCTGCTGATTCAGCTGGCTTATATTTTTTTTGCAGTCGTTCATATTTATCTGGCAAAAAGTTACCCTTTTCTGAATGATGTGGGTGTTTATTTCAAATACTTAATTGGCTTTCCTGTTTTCTTTTTTCTGATGTTTGCCGGTGGTTATGTTACTGCTGATCTATCACCTCAAAATATAATTCGTAATTGTTTACTAGTGGCAATGATTACTATGAGCTTTAGTATGTTATCAGCATTGTCATATTCTGAAATTACTATTACAGGTTTGATTGTTCTTTTTGTGGCGCTGATATCGACAGTGATGGGCGGATTATACTGGCGGTATTCACAATTAAAAAATCATACAGCTGTTTGAGGCTGACAGGATTAGATCAATCCTATTATGACTAATTACTCTATTCACTCGAGAACCTTAGTTTGGTAACGGATGTTATTTTTTTTATTTAATCATCCGTTAGTGCATCAGTTCCTACCAGGCGGTCAAAATAACGGGCTCGATAATAATGTCGTTGATGTGTTTCATCATCAGTAAATGCAGCCCGGTCATGTAAAACATTGTTACTGACTAATCCCATACCTGCTTCGAGTCGTCCGCGATAGATATAAGGTGAATCACTATAAAGAAGTTCTTCAAGATATTTGAGAGCTTCCTTAGTTAACGGGTCATCTGTCCAGATAACATTGTTTACTCGAATAGTGTAACGCATGTGTAAATTGCCTTCGGCGGTGATGCTAAACACAGGCCCCGTCTCTTCCTTACGTGTAATTGTTCCTCCTTCATCGATACGTGCTGGAATGGTTAGCGTGTCATGTTTCATCAGGGCGCGTATGTAATCCGGGTTCTTTTCGCGTAATAACAGGTAGGCTATTTCATGATCCATGAGTGCATTTTCGCCACCGGTGGCTGCCTGTTGTACAACATGTAAATTCAGTGCGTGTATCTGCTTGTCTGCTGTATTGTAATAACCATCGGTATGCCAGTTTATGGCCTTATTTGTATAAGGGATATATTGCTGACGAATGCCTTTGTCTATTACTTTTAATGAGGTAAGTCCTGAATCATCAGCCAGCCAGTTTTTATTTAGCCCTTCAAGTCCAAATGCTCGACCCATAGATAGCGGTATTTCCGGATTTGGGTCGTTACCTGTTTTACTGGCATAAATGACCATATTGGTTTTTTTGCAGGATTTTTGCAGGGTAATAAATTCGTTAAGGGTAAGACTGCGTGGATCGTCAATTTCTACAATTAAATCACTAATTTTTTCAGGGTAGTTCTGAAGCTTTTGGTCGCGCCAGTGATTAAATAAATCATTGTTATCTGGATGAAAAGGGCTGTTGACACAGCTGGTTTGTGGTTTTATCTGGCTCATTTAAAAAAACCTCATCTGGATACCAGGTTAATTGGCTGCAAACGGCATAGATTAAAGTACTCTAAAAATAAGGTTATTGATTCATGACAATAAATTTATTAACTATTCACTGATTGTGACTGGGGTTAAGCACTTTATATGATACCTATTTTCATACTTTTAATAAGGTAGAGGCTTTTCATGCTTATGCTAGGATCAATTTATCACAGACCGTATGGATAAGGGATGAATATGGATATCTTTCAAAATAGTTTAAGTCAGCTGTGTTTTCAACATACACCGGCAGCAGTGGCTGTTCTTGATATGGATATGCGGTATCTAGCGGTATCTGATCGCTGGATTGAAGACTATGATCTTCAGGGAGTGGATGTCATAGGTCGAACTCATTATGAAATTTTCCCTAATTTACCTGAAAGATGGAAGGATATTCATCAGCGCTGCTTAACCGGCGAGATAATGAGTTGTGATGCGGATCCTTTCTCTCGTGATGACGGTGGTATTGACTGGGTCCGTTGGGAAATAAGGCCCTGGTTTAAAGAGAAAAGTGTAATGGCCGGTATTGTGATGTTTACTGAGGTTATTACAGCTGTCAAAAATCTTGAATTTATGAATAAAGACCTGAAATGTCGTGTTGATATACGTACACAGGAAATTGAGAAGATAAAGTCTTACTCTGAACAGGCCTGTCAGGCCAAGGCTGAATTTATTTCCCGGATGAGTCATGAGTTGCGAACGCCATTAAATGTAATTCTGGGTTTTACTCAGATATTGCAAATGGATAATGCTTTGTTAAGTGATGAGCATAAAGATGCTGTTGAGAATATTATTAAAAGTGGACATCATTTATTAGAGCTAGTTAATGATGTTCTTGATCTTGAAAAAATGAATGCTGGAAAATTAAAACTTGATATACAACCAGTTGCACTTGGCGATGTGTTAACTGAGGTCAATGATCAGATTGCCAGGCAGGCTAAGGATGCGGGTGTTAATTATATTTCAGGCTCACTGGATAACTTGCCTGATGTCATGGCTGATGTCTTTTGTTTGAAAGAGATTCTAATTAATTTGTTGTCTAATGGTATTAAATATAATAAGAATAATGGATCATTGATTATACAAGTAAGTTCGGATGTTCATGATTATGTGAGAGTAGATGTAATTGATACCGGTATGGGTATAGATGATGGAAGGATAGATCATATTTTTGAACCTTTTAATCAAGGCGCTTTATATCAGGATGATATTTCAGGAACAGGCGTTGGTCTGGCTCTGATAAAGAAATATGCTGAACTGATGAATTGTGAGATTGGTGTTGAAAGTGAGGTTGATAAGGGTAGTCGCTTCTGGATTTCTATACCGGTTGTCAGGCAGGTAAGTGTCGCAAGCTAGTCTTTATATCTGAATTTATCTGTATAATGCGAGCTTCAATGACTTTTCTGTAAATTATGTATGCTTCTCGAATTACTCCAGCTAACCCCGATACAAATTGTTTTTTCTATTATTATTATTTTTATTGCGTATACAGTTAAGGGTCTTTCCGGCTTTGGTTCGGGTTTGATTGCTATTCCTTTGCTGGCATTTCTATTTCCACTGGCTTTCATTGTCCCTGTGCTGGGGCTTTTGAGCTACAGTGGAACCCTTATGCAAAGTTTTCATTTGCGTAAGCAGGTGGCCTGGCATGATATGTTGCCATTATTGCCGTTTTCATTGCTGGGTATTGTTATCGCTATCTGGTTGCTGGTAAATGTAGATGCTAATCTTCTGGTTAGATCATTGGGTATTTTTGTTCTCATGTATTCTATTTATTCATTATTGCCATTGCCTGATTTTTCTGGAAGTCGTAAGTGGGCTGTTATTGCGGGTAGCTCGGGCGGTCTTGTCGGTGCCCTGTTTGGAACGGGAGGGCCATTTTATGTTATTTATCTGAAAATGCGTCAACTCGATAAAAGTCAGTTTCGGGCAACCATCGCAATGATTTTCCTGGTTGATGGAGGTGTGCGTATTGCGGGTTATACAGCCAGTGGTTTATATTCCTCACAGGTACTGCTTCTTGTGGCCATTCTATTTCCTGTCCTGTTTGCCGGGATGTATGTTGGACACCATATGCATATTAAAATTGATCAAAAGCGATTTAATCAGCTTATCAGTGTGACTTTAATGATGAGTGGTCTTATGTTGGTGTATAAATCTATAGTGTGATTTTATTGAAATTCATTAGAAAAAATAACGAATGTATAGATTTCGCATAGCCATAGTTAATGATGTAGATGTGATTGTTTCATTCGTTGAATCTGCTTATCGTGGTGATAGCAGCAAATAAATTACTTTATAATAGGTATTCCTCCTGTTACTTGTAGATCGCATATGTCTGATAACAAATCAACGCCAGGTATTTCGAGGGAAAATCGAATCTCAGATGAGGGATTACAACGTTTAGATAAGCTGTTGGGAAGAGGTGGAAAAATAGCAAAGCCTGTATTGGCTCAATGGATTAAGCGATATGGTGAGCCGGCACGTTTAATTATCAAAAAGCATCAGCAGTACACTGAAGAGCTGGATTAAAGTCCATATCTCTGGTGAAATAAAATATATCTACTAAATTTATATATATTATCTATTCTATTGTTACCTCTGTTAATGTAATGGTGATTTAAATGGCTGTCGCAGAAATATTTGGCTGGTTAGCTTCGGTGTTTACAACATTGATATTTGCCCCGCAATTGCTAAAGGCATTTCAAACAAAGATGACTAAGGATATTTCGATGTTAATGCTGTTTCTGGCTGTAATGGGTAATCTATCATGGTTGATTCATGCGGCATTGACAAATAATATGCCATTGATCGTTTGTGCATCTCTCATTATTGTAATGAGTGTAATTCTGATGGCTTACAAATATAATAATGAAAAAAACAGTATTACATCTTAATAAATAAGTTGCGGTACTCTGCATCACATGCGATGTATTTACTATACTCATTATAAATAAATACATGGCTGAAGCTATTGAATACTACACCTAAGAAAAAAGTTGCTTTGATCCTTACAGGAGGCGGTGCACGTGCTGCTTATCAGGTGGGTGTTCTTAAAGCAATAGCCGAAATGTCATCAAAAGATGATGCCAATCCTTTTCCTATTATCATAGGCACATCTGCGGGCGCCATTAATTCGGCTGCCCTGGCTATTTATGGTGAAAAGTTCTGTGATGCTGTCATGCGTCTACAACGCATCTGGCGTAATTTTCATGTCAGCCAGGTTTTCCGTTCTGATTTCATCGGCATTATGAAAAGTGGCGCTAACTGGATGATGAGTGTCATTATGGGCGGTTTGGGTAAACATAACCCTGCATCATTTCTCGATCGTGCTCCCTTGCGTTTATTGCTTGCAAAATATCTGCCCTGTGATCAGATTAAAAAATCAATAGATTCTGGTGTAATTGAATCTATTGGTATTACAGCATCTGCATATGGGGCTGGTCGATCTGAGGTTTTTTATTATAGTTCTCAGGATATTGAGCCCTGGGAACGTTCACGACGCATTGGTCGTCCAGAAGAAATTACCATTGAGCACCTGATGGCATCTTCGGCTATTCCCTTTATATTTTCGGCTATTCGACTGGGCAATGACTATTACGGTGATGGTTCAATGCGTCAGATTGCACCTATTAGTCCTGCTGTCCATATGGGGGCAGATAAGGTACTGGTGGTTGGTGTAACTAATCGGCGTTCAAATGTACCTGAAAGTGATAAAGAGCCTAAATATCCTTCACTGGCTCAAATAGGTGGTCATATTCTGAATAGTATTTTTATTGATAGCCTGGAAACTGATATTGAACGGTTGAGAAGAATTAATAAAACCATTGATCTGATACCAACACACCAGTTGATAGAGCATGATGTAAAATTGAGGCCTGTAGATGTTATGGTGATCTCCCCCAGTGAAGACTTGCAGCTAATATCGACTAAGCATTACATGGGGTTGCCACGTACCATTCGTTTCTTTCTGCGTGGTATTGGCGCCATGGATGAAAAGGGGAGCAGCTTAATGAGTTATCTGATGTTTGAAAAATACTTTTGTCGTGAACTGATTAATCTTGGTTATAAAGATGCAATGCAACGTAAAGCAGAGTTAATGAATTTTCTTGATATGAAAAAAAGTGATGGCAGCGATGACTAGCTTCCGGGTTTTTTCATCACTTAAATTTTAATTTAAGTTTATTTAATAGTTCATCTTTCTTTTTGTCGGTTTTAGATTTGCTGTCTGCTTTTAACTTATTTTCAATGTCCGTCAGTTTTTGACTTAGCTCTTTTTCTTTGGTTTCTACATCATGTTTTATCTGGTCGAGCATCTGGCTTTTAGAATCCAGTTTCTGCATAGGTGATTTGAGTTTGTCATCTATGCGGGCTCTGAGATTGTTTTCAAAGTCCTGGCCTTTTTTTCTGAACTGGTTCTTCAGCTGATCACCAAGCTGATTATCAAGGTCTGATTTCATATTGATGTCAAGATCATTAAGAGACCCTGAGAAACTGGTATCAAGCCTGAATTTTTTAATATTGCTAAAAGAGGTGGCCATCATGGATGAAAATGACTGGCCAGTGCTGTTCTTATTTGTTTCAAATTGGACCTGTTTGAAATCAATATTGCTATTTCCACTAAGGCGTTTGTTGACTAATTTTAAATTCAGATTTAGAGACATTAGAGCATTTTGCATGGTGAGAGAGAGTTTATTGCTTTTTGAAATATCGAAGTTTTCAAGCTGGTAGGCTTTGATAGTGTAATCAATCTGACTATAGCCCTTATCTTTAACGATATAGTTGAATTCTGCCCTTAGCGTTTCACCTTCTCGATGTTTTAGATTGCGGCCGCTGAGTTCCATGATCATGGGCTTTCTATTAATTGACTGGTCAGATGATATTTCGATAATTGATCCGGTGAATTCACCGCGTGGTAGTTGCGCGTCAATTGAAGCCCTGCGTACATAAAAATCGGGTACAGGATTGAATTCCCTGAACTTGATATTCTGACCTTGTTTACGCTGTTTGGCCTGCTGTTCAGCTATTTCTTCGGGGTCATCTTCTATATAGGGCTTGATGCGTGCATACCATTTATCCGCAAGGGCTATGTACTCTGCTGCCTGTGCGCCAAATAGAAGCTGTGTAATATTCTGTGTGCTTAGATCATTAAGTTTATATTTTTCTTTGATGCGCCTGATATCGTCCCCTGGGGCATTTTTGAGTGCTTTGAATTCGTCGCTTAGGCGGTTGTTGTCCTCGTTGAACTGTTTGCGTGCCTGTTGAATCTTTGTGGCCTCCTTTTTCAGGTCGTCACGTAGAATTTTAATATTCTTGAGTGCAGAAATTTTTTCTGCTGTATTGCCACTAAGTCCGGTTTGTATTTTGTTATAGCGTAATTGATAGCTGTCCCAACGATTTTTGTCCTGAATATCATTTCGAATTTCTTGCCATTTCTGTTGAGTTGAATCCAGATCCTTTTCAAGCTCGGCTATTAGTTTTTCTGAATTTAATTGTTCTTTACTGATAAGATCATCGATGTCTGGAAGACGTATCTCAGGCATTGCAAAATCATATGTTGAATCTTCACCCGGTTGTTTGCCGGGTTTAGTGATAATCTTTTTACTGATTGCGCCAGATTGTGCTCTGCGTGTGTCAGTTTGAATGCCGCGCAACGCCATGTCATCTATAATGATTTTTTTTAGCAATAGATGGCTAAATGAAATCGAAAATACCGCCTGATTTATTTGAATTGTGTTGATCATTGGACGGTCAGGGTCAGTAATCTGTAGATCGTTGATTCTAATGCTAAAAGGAGAGTAGTTAATATCTACAGACTCAACGTCTACTTTCGCTCCATTTAGATCTGTTAGTGTTGACTCAATGATGGATTTGGCTATTGATTCTGAAAAGATCCAGCTGCCACCCAGTATAATAACGAGTAAAACTGTAAATGCGATGAATCCCGGCCAGCGAATTATTTTCATGTTAGATTCCTACTCGGCCAATGATATTAATCGAGTTGCGATTTTGCTGCTTTTGATTAAGCGGAAAATCCATGAGTTATTCAGGTAGATAAGTAAGTGACTACGATAGCGCTTAATGAGGTAATTACTTAATATAAGCAATGGTGTAAAGGCTATAAGTGATATTAACAGGCTGCCCATGGTGATAGTGTTGTTGAAACCACTGATCCGCCAGATGCTTATATTGTATAAATTGGTCCATAGTTCATTTAAATACTGGCTATTAAGAACGGTTAAGCCTACCTGATGAAAAGTGGGGTCAAGGAAAAACGATATGCTGGAAAAGAATAGTAATCCAAGTAGAAATGCAGCGATATTTACCTTAAATATAAGCAGTATAAATATAACAAATAAATTATGCAGGCTTATTAGTGGAGTCAGGCCTGCTACCATTGCTAGTGAAATTCCGGCACTGATCTGTAGTGGCGATGTTTCAGAGCTGAGAATTCGAAGCAGCTTTATTATTTGAGAAAACATAATTTATTCTCTGGATTATATGTTGATTTTGATAAACCCTGTTGGCAAATGCTAACGGGATTATATCACTAATTAATTGATATTAGATGGTTCATCTTGTGAATTATGGAAAATTTTAATAGTTCGGTGTCTCAATTACGTGCTGCTATTGATATTATGACCATGCTTAGTGCGTATTCAAATATTGAGTGATCATTGATTAAGCGTGACTGGTCATTATTAAGTTCAGTTATAAAAGTCTTCAGGTCTTTTTCAATAACTTTATTGCCCATGTAGTCTACAAATATAAGTTTTGCTTCTTCGTCAAGGATGACTGATAATTTAAGGCGTCTTACCGGGTGGTTATAGTCTGTAAATACCTCAAACCATTTGCCTGCTTTGATAAGGCTGGGCATTTTATCGATTATTTTTTTTGCATCTATAGCTTTTTTTTCAATTGGACTCAGTTCAATATCATCAAAGTCTTTGTCGTTAAAGCAATCGAGTATGTTATAGGTTCCATCTTTGCTATTGTTATCTTTGTTACTTTCATCATCGTTACAGTTCTCGCTAAAAAATCTGGATTCAGATATTTTTTTAAAATAGAAATTATTCAGGTTGCTGGTTGCCATGAAGGTTTTTTCTTTGTTCTGTCTTGAGTCATCCAGGCACGATCTAATGCTGTTTACAATGCCCTTGTATATACTGCGCAATGCGATCCAGTCTTCTTTTGTTTCAATGGGGCGTAATGACTTTACCAGTAGTCTCAGAATGCCCACAGCTTCCCGCCACTCGATGCTATCTTTTCCGTAGTTTATTAGACGGTTATACATCAGGGTTGACCAGTGACTTAAGATTAAAGGCTGGATTGGTTCTGGTATTTTTATTTGCAGGGTATAGTATTGAAGTTCCTTTAAAACCAGCTGACGAGAATATTCAACTTTTATAAGTTGCTGTGTCTGTTTTTCTGTCTTTTCGTGTTTGTTCTTTTCGATGCTTGTTAGTCTGCTAAGAGAAGCCATTGCAGTATTGAAAGCATCAATGTTTTTATCAAAACTCTGCAAAAGCTGTTCTATGATGTATTGCATAGTTTTGTAGATCGTGTTTTCACTGTCTTCGATACCAATTCCTAAGTGAGCTATGCTGTTTAAAACATGTCTCGCAGGATGGTTTTCCTTATTGAATAGATTTTTGTCTAAAAGTGCTACTTTAATAATTGGTATCTGTAATTGCAAAAGGAGATTTTTAATAGCATGAGATATATTCTTGTCTCGCAAAAATGCACCAAATATCATTTCTACAAAATCGATTGTTCTGCTGTCAATCTGATTCATCGATTTAGGGATTGATACCTTATCAAGTTTTGCAATGCTATTGATTAACGCTGACTTAAATTCATTGGTATTTATATTTATTGTCTGACCGGGAACGTATTTAGGTTTGAATATGACTTGGAGTCTGGTTAAGGCGTCAATAACATGTTCGCGATTATAGTGCTGACTACCTGTGGATTTTACTGTGTTACCATTCGTCGGCTTTTTGTCTTCATTGAGTATAAATTGATTAATGACTTTTGAGATATAGTCCGGGTCAGATATAGGATCATCTAAAAAGTTATTATTTATAGCTGGCGGAGTTATTTGTTCTTTTTCAGTCATCTCTTTCTCTATGATGAATGTGGTGGGTTAATATATTTATGTGTCTTTATATACATTATATAGTTTTACCCACTGTGAATTTCAACAGATTCTGCTTATATAAGTATCTGTTTATTTAGGTGACTGCTTATTGTTGTCATTTCTGATTCATATCAACAAGCTACAATTTAATCGGATCTGCCTATAGCGGAGTCATTGAATTACGAATAAAATCGATTTTATTAATCATACCCGATGACCAGTATCTATGCTCAGATTAGTCATTATCCACCTGATATTAATTCTTTATGGTTTTTCAGCCACAGTCAGTGCACGTATAGTGCCTGGTTTTGATCTGATTGCTATGAAAAATGGTGATATTCATCATGGTACTGTTGCGCACGAGGCTTTTGAGTTTAGAACTGATTACGCAACACTATCAATTCCGTATCACTTAATGGCTGAAATCCAGATGGGTGATAATAATCAGCCTGATTTACTTATTACTCGCCCTGGAGATCATTTTACAGGTAAGTTAATAGCCGTTGAAATAACTCTGCTGCGTAGTCAGCAACCTGTTTTGCAGTTACATCTTGAAGATATAATGGCGATTACTTTTACTCCCAGGACACTTCGTGAATCTCAGTATATAAGTCCTGACTCTATAGAGTTGGCCAATGGTGATTATTTTTCTGCTGAAATTCAGCTTGGTGACCTGGAAATTAAAACCAGTGAAAAAGTCTATGCCATTTCACACGAGGATATATATTTACTCGACTTCGCCCTGTTAAATGATGGGCAGGAAATCCTGGTACAGGTAACCCTGAACGATCGTAGCTTTCATCAGGGGTATTTACCGGCGCTCACCAGTATGAATCTAGCTACTCGCTACGGAAAGATTAATAACTTGCCTATAGAGAATATTCAGAGTCTTGCATATCATGTTAATCATCAAAGCAATGCGCTTAGTATCAATTATCGTCGGCATGTTAATCCTGGCAGTTTGTTACATGATGAAATACTTGCGGGTAGAAAAGGGCCTGCGTTAATTATTTTAAGAGGTGGTGATTTTCAGCGAGGTGATTATCAGGGTGATGGAGATGCTGACGAGAGACCCCTGTTGCCTGTCAAGTTACCTGCTTTTGCTATTTCTATGTATGAGGTTAGTTTTGCAGAGTATGATTATTTTTGTGAAGACACTCGTCGAGAGAAACCGGATGATTCAGGATGGGGGAGAGGGCAAAGGCCAGTGGTGAATGTAAGCTGGAACGATGCAGTTGCTTATACTGAATGGTTGAGTCGAAAAACGCGACATATTTATCGTCTACCCAGTGATGCTGAATGGGAATATGCTGCAAGAGCCGATACACAAACCCGTTACTGGTGGGGTAATGACTTAAAACCAGCATATGCAAATTGTGCTGGTTGCGGATCTATATGGGATGCGGAAATCACTGCACCTGTTGGTAAATTTCCACCTAATAATTTTGGCTTACATGATACAGCAGGCAATGTCTTTGAATGGGTAGCTGACTGTTTCCATACAGATTTTATTGAGGCACCTGTTGATGGTAAGCCGCTGGATAAACCGGGTTGTGGGAAACGGGTAATTCGTGGAGGTGCCTGGAGTTTTCCGCCTAAAGAGGTGCGTTCAGCTAATCGCTGGCGAGATTTCCCGACTCGACAGAGTGACGATACCGGGTTTCGTGTGGTCAGGGAACTTAACTAGTCGTACGGCGTCAAATTCATTCAAATATATTTTCTGGTAATCGGCTTTAAATTTTGAATTCTGTCTATATATTTTCATTAACTTTATTTGTTCCAGGAGATTAATATGTTTCATCCAATTACTATTCCCTTTGGTTGTGTGATGTTATTTAACGTGGTTAAACTTAAAGAGGGCGTGACTGTAGAGGATATCGAGATGGAGCTCGGTGAAATGTGTAATGTGGTTAAAAATACCTATGGTGATGAACATGGTGGTTTTATTGGTGGACAGGTATATAAATTTACCGGGTTTATTTCCGATGAGGGATCGGTTGCGCCTAAAGAACGTACCACAGATGATCATATTGCCATTATGACTTACTGGAAGTCATTTGAGCAGCACGAAACTTCACATGCTGATGCGGTTTTTAACGAAAAATTTAGTGCGCTGGCAGATAAGTGTGAAGAAACCTATGAGGTCGGCTACGAAATGCTATGGCAAGGTGTTCCTGAATAGTTGGTGTGTATTAAAGTCCTTTTGCTGATTAACTCTGGTATAAGAGGTGATCTATGAGATATTTGCTGGGAGTATTTGTTTTTATGAGCTTGTTAATGAGTGGCGTAGTTGCATCCCAGGTATTTGATGTAACGAGTTATGAAGTTATGCAAAATGGCCTGGCTGAAGCAGAAAGTTTGCCGAACTCTGGTGACTATGTTCAGTATTGTATTGACGGTTACCTGAGAACGCAGCAATTAACTGCCAATGAGTAAGTTGTAGTATTGATTACATAAATAAAAAAGCCGGATTTAATATCCGGCTTTTTTGTTTTATATAAATATTAACGCCTAGCAGACAAATTAAAATATCAGGTTAAGCATTAACATAGATACTATTAAAAATAGAATCGTCATAATGCCACCGGCACGCATAAAGTCGGGTACACGATATCCACCCGGGCCCATAATTAATGCATTAACCTGGTGTGTTGGTATTAAAAATGAGTTTGATGTTGCTATAGCAACGGTTAGCGCAAAGACAGCAGGGTTTGCACCTGCGCCAATGGCAATATTAACTGCCAGTGGTACCAGTAAAACAGTTGCGCCAACATTACTCATTACCAGGGTAAAGAAGGTTGCCAGTAAGGCCACGGCTAACTGTAATCCCCAGACGGGTACATCCCCCATAACTGCAAGTGTTTGTTGTGCTATCCATGCTGCAGTCCCACTGGTTTCTACCGCGAGTCCCAGTGGTATCAGGCTGGCAAGTAGAAAAACAGTTTTCCAGCTAACGGCCTGATAAGCTTCGTCAATAGATAATACATTGGTTAGTATCATGCCTAATGCACCGGTCAGCAGGGCGATTGATAAGCGTAGATCTGTAAATAAAACCATGCTCAGGGCAATTGCAAAAAAGACCCCAGCACATACAACTTTGTGTGGACGTGATTCTTCGTGTGGGTATTCTGTTGTGACGACCACGAAATTACGATCGGTTTCCAGTCGAGCAAGATCTGACCATGTGGTATGAACAACTAGTGCATCACCTGAGATGAATGGGGTGTCACGTACGCCACCGCCTTCACGAGTCACGGTTTCACCGCCACGGTGAATGGCCAGTAACGATAGGCCATAGGTTTTTCTCATAAATATATCACGTGCTGATTTGCCGATCAGCGCCGAACCGGGTGCGATAACAACTTCGGCGATACCTGCTTTTGAGGGGATAAGGGCTTCTGCAAATGTATCCAGGTCTTTTTTGACTTCGACTTTACTGGCCTGAACAAAATGTTCGAAGATATCGTCATCAGCGAGTACGCCGAGTATAGTACCAGCCTCAATGGCTATAGTGCGATCAATGCTCTGATTACCAAAGCGTAAGCCATCACCTTTATCTATGCCCACCACACGAATTGGAAAATCTTCTTCAATTTCGTCCAGGCATTTTCCTGTCAGGCGACTTCCTGCGGGTACGACAATTTCATACAGGTCATAGTCAACACCATAAATATTTTCAAAATATTCCATTGTTTTATGAGTTGAGCCATCATCTCCCTTGCCTGTGGGTAAAACGAATCGGCCGGCTACCACAAAATAAATAATGCCCGTTGCGACCAGCGCCAGCCCAATGGGTGTTACTGAAAATAATGACCATGTTTCCATCTGATGTTCAGCAGGTAATGCCTGATTGGAGGTTAGTATTAGATCGTTTAACAGAATCAGAGGGCTTGACCCAACCATGGTTACGGTACCACCTAGAATGGCACAGAAGCCCATCGGCATGAGTAATCGAGACATAGGCAAACCTGAACGAGCTGAAATTCGACTGACTACAGGGAGGAACAGAGCGGCAGCACCCACATTTTGCATGAATGAGGAAATGATGCCGACGGTGCTGGAAATAATAGGGATGATTCTGGTTTCTGTTGTGCCGCCAATGTTGAGTATAAATGATGCGACTTTTGACATAATTCCGGTTTTGTCCAGACCAGCACCGATGATCATTACGGCAATAATCGAAATAACGGCATTACTGGAAAAACCATTAAAGATTTGTCGGGTGTCAACAAGACCCTGTTCCAGACCCATGACAGGTGCAAACAAACTGGTGAGGCCTAAGATAACCATAATGGTAACGGCGGCGACATCAACATCCACGATTTCAAAAGCAAACAGGTAAATCGTTAACAATAAAATAGCGGTTACCCAGGCTATTTGAATGCTGGGTACGACAGAAGATAAGCCAATGGCCAGCAGGGTAAAAATAGCGGCAGCAATCATTTTTTTGGGCGAAAGACGAACTGAATCAGAACACAGCACTGTGGGATACCTCATTTAGGTCACAGGGTGTATCGAATCTAGCCTTACACAAGGCTATTTCTTCTGATACACCTTAAAAAAGCGGCATATTATATCATGATTTTGTAAAGCTAATAATCCATCAGGAAGGTCCACAGGATATTGAAGATCGCTTAAAGGGACTGTTATTAGTCCGATAGAGGGCATATTATTAGCGTATATTGATCTAAATATTATAATGCAGCTAGAAATACTATAAGAAAATATCAGGTAACAAAGGTCTGATGAAAAAAAATAAAATAGTTTTATATATTGAAGATAATCCCGTTAACCTTGATCTGGTTGTTCGTTTCCTTGATAAATATCCTGACATATCAGTTATCTCCTGCAAGACGGCTGAAGAGGGCCTGAAGTTAACTTCAAATCAGCATCCTGATCTGGTTTTACTTGATATTAATCTTCCCGGCATGAGTGGCTATGAAATGCTTGATCAACTAAAAAATGATGAAACTTTAACTCATATTCCTGTGGTTGCACTTACTGCAGATGTAATGATGCAGGATATCGAGAATGGTTTTGCCTCTGGCTTTGATGATTATCTAACTAAACCCCTGGATCTAGAGATATTTCGATCAACCATACTGGGGTTTTTAAATACAGAATATAATGATAAAGCCTGAGCTTATGACTAATTTTTTTAAGTGTTTAACAGAATGTCAGTAATTAATATTATGGCATTACGCCATTCCGCTTTCTATAGTCCTTTGTTAATGGCCATGGCCGGTGGTTTTTTGCAGGATGAAGGGCTGACCTATCATTATTCTCAAGCGACGCCTGATAACACGGTTGTTGATAATATTAATAAGGGTAGTTGTCACCTGGCACAATCAGCTGTTGCAACCAGTTTTTCACAGCTTGAAGCGGGTGAAGAGATTGATATAGTGCATTTTGCGCAAATTAATTCTCGTGATGGTTTTTTTATCGCAGCTCGAGAACCTGATGCTGACTTTACCTGGGATAAATTAATTGGTAAAAAAGTATTAGTGGATCATTTCTTTCAGCCTTATGCGATGTTGAAATATGGCTTAAGTAAACAGGGTATAGATATCAATGATCTTGATGTTATAGATGCGGGTGATGTCGGCAAGATGGATCAGGCTTTTCGTGATGGACTGGGGGATTATGTCCATCAGCAGGGGCCAGCGCCTCAGCAGTTAGAGCATGATGGTATTGGCTATCTTGTTGCGTCAGTTGGTGAGCTAGTTGGGCCTGTAGCTTTTAGTAGTTTGTGCGCTTCTAGAGACTGGTTAAAAACAGATATGGCTGATGCCTTTCTACGTGCGTACAAAAAATCGCTTAATTACGTGATTAACGCACCTGCTGATGAAATTGCGGCCTATGAGTATGAGGCGGGTTTTTTTCCTGCTATTGATAAAGAAGTGCTTATTGAAACGATTCGTTCATATCAGCAATTAGGTTGTTGGGAAAATGATGTGAGTATTTCGAGACAGGCTTATGATAATTTAATCGATGTGTTTATGTATTCTGGTTTGATAAAAAAGAAATATGCATATGAAAGTGTTATTGCTGGATAATAGTGCTTATAAAGATGTAAATATTTAATGCTGACTGATAAGGCCAGTTCAGTCCCTTTCCGGAGGATTTATGCGTACCCATATTATTATTAATGGTAAGGAAGTAACAAATCCGCTAATTAAAATATTATTACTTGCAGTGGCTGTTTCGTTTTCATTTATTATTACTTTATTGTTTCTATTTGTTATATTGCCATTGCTGGGACTCGCTGTAACTCTATCGATAGGGCTTATTGTGGCTGTGTTTTTAGCTGTATTTATTAGTATTCCCGCACTGATGTTTTTTATGGCTTTATTTGGCAGGCTGTTTGGGGAGGCGGAATTCAGAATCAGACGATGAAATAACTATTTTGATTTAGTCAGTATCATATATTTCTTTGTCTGCATATTGTTTTGCAATAGATATGAATTTATCTTCAATATTTAGCATGGCCTCGATCAGATCAGGATCAAAGTGACTGCCTTTTCCCTGTTTGATAATCTTCATTGCTTCCTCATGAGTAAATGCTGGCTTGTATACGCGTTTACTAATTAATGCATCATAAACATCGGCTATTGCCATGAGCCGTCCAGATAAAGGAATTTCATCACCTTTTAATCCTTCTGGATAGCCACTGCCGTCCCATTTTTCATGATGGGTGAGAGCGATTTCTCGTGCATAACTCAAAAAAGATGTGCCGCCCAATTCTTCTTCAGCTTGCTTCAGAGCTTCGTTGCCCAGTGTGGCATGTGTTTTCATGATTTCAAATTCGTCATTATCCAGTTTTTCGGGTTTTAGTAGTATTCGATCGGGAATGCCGACTTTCCCGATATCATGTAATGGTGCCGATTTGTATAATAGCTCAATGATTTCGTCATTTAGCTGGTTACTGAATCGTGGATGATGCTGCACAGCTCTGGCTATGGCTTTGACATAACGTTGAGTGCGTAATATGTGCGCGCCTGTTTCGTTGTCTCGAGTTTCTGCAAGTGATGCCAGGCTGATGATAGTCACATCCTGTGTTTTCTGTAATTCACGAGTTTTATTAAGTAACGATTTAATCATTAAATTTGTGTGATGAGCAATTTCGCCAAATTCATCATTAGTACTGACGGTAATTGAGTTATTCAGGTCACCTGCGGTCGCTTTAGCCAGTACTTCATTTTCGCTTTCGAGAAAAAATTTCATATTACGCGCATAAGAAAAAATAACGTTGATGATATAACTTAATAATGTGGCACCGACAAAAGCGAACTCACCGAGAATGATTAATCGTGCCTGTGTATCTGAAAAGGATTTATTGGCCTGACCAATCCAGAGTAAATCTTTATTGATTAGAAGAAAAAATACCAGAACAAGTATAATTAGTGAGGCGCTTGCAAATAGAGTGAATTTACCTGCTAATGGGAAGTATTTACTATCCGGTATAATTGTCATATTTTGTTGTTTAAGAAATTCTGCCAGTTTTATTTCTTTATCAAGAGCCAGGTCAGTCGCAATAAAATAACCAATTGAGGTAAAGCCAACAATCATTTTAAGATTGCTATCTAGTGGTGCTGAAAAGAATATGCTGTTGTTTAATGATAAAAGTAAGCCAGATAAAATAAACAGTAACCATTCAACTTTAAAGCTACGCGTCACCTGATGTTTGTAATCACATCTATCTACCATAGATGGTACAGCTATTTGTCTAAGAGCATACTGTAGTATGATGATGGTTAATAATGGGAGTGTCAGTTGAAGGGGTGACAGGCTTTCTATAAAAGGGCAGACCTGTGTCCCATATATACCCAGTAGTAGAAATGCCGCTATGTAATGTAGTGAGGGTCTAAGTACTGATTTGCTTTCTGTCATTATAATAACCGTTCAATAGATTAATTCTGAGTATAGACAGGTATAATCTCTATTGACCTCTTTAGTTATCTATAATTCATATATGAGTGAATCTTTTATTAAATTTGAGCAACATCTGGATATTACTCATACTGATATGAGTGTGGTCGAACATCTGGCTACTATTTGCGATTTATCCAGGAGCCGCCTTAAACAGGCCATGCAGAAGGGCGCTGTCTGGATAACACAGTCGACGCAGACTCGTCGTATAAGACGTGCCAGTAAACAGCTTACGCCTGGTGATACTTTGCATCTTTATTATGATGAAAAAGTGCTATCGGAAATTCCTCCCAGGCCCCGGTTAATAGCTGATGAAGAAGCCTATTCAATCTGGTACAAACCTTATGGGTTGCGTTCTCAGGGTTCTAAGTGGGGTGATCACTGTACAATCAATCGTTGGGTAGAACAGAATTTTAATCCACAACGTCCAGCATTTATTGTTCACCGTCTAGATCGTGCAGCCACAGGGCTAATTATTATTGCTCATAGTCGTCAGGCGGCGGCTGCTTTTTCTAAAGCATTCAGTGATCGGTTAATAAATAAGCATTATCAGGTCGTTGTTCATGGTCGTTTTCCAGATCAGGCTGATCCGATTAAGCTCGACTCACCGATTAATGGCAAAATCGCGGTGACTTATGCTCAGTGTCTTATCTATGATGAGGGTCTGGACAGGTCGCTACTGAGAATAAAAATAGAAACAGGTCGAAAGCATCAGATAAGAATGCATCTTTCTGAGTATGGTTTCCCCGTGCTGGGTGATCGTTTATATGGTAATGCCAATGATCACTGTGATCTTCAATTAACAGCCTATGAGCTGGCATTTGAATGCCCATTAAGTGGCGAGATGAAACATTATTTACTGGATGAGGATCATTGTCCTAAAATAAGTGTTTAGTAACTTATACAATCATTAATTATTCTGCTACTTTATATAAATTATCAGTCACCATAATACCAGCCAGAAGAATTTATATGCTTACATCTGAACAATTGATTAGTCGCTCAGTTAAATTAATTTCATTACCTGATGTTTATGTACGTTTGAAATCAGTGATGAATACACCTAATTCGTCCATGTCTGACATAGCCATGGTGATTGCCCATGATCCTGCATTAACGGCGCGTTTGTTAAAGTTGGTGAATAGTCCTTTTTATGGTTTTGCCGCCAATATTGATACGGTGACTCATGCAATTAATCTGCTGGGTACGGAGCAGGTCGAAGAACTGGTATTTGCTACAACTATTGTCAATTCATTAACCGGTTTCAGTAATGATACGATGAATATGTATGATTTCTGGTTTAAAAGTGTGTATTGCGCCGTAACGGCACGGCTTCTGGCCTTTACCTGTGATGATATGGATACCGAGCGTCCTTTTGTGACAGGATTGTTACATGATATTGGTCACCTGATTATGTATTGTGAAATACCGGATGAATGTCGTCCTGCCATTGTCACTGCAGAGGAAAAACAACTGGATTTGTATATCGCTGAACGTGATGTGCTGGGCTTTGATTATGCACAGGTGGGTTCTGATTTATTAAGTAGCTGGGGTTTGCCTGCGAGTCTGATTGAAATAATTGGTTGTCAGAATGAGCCTGTCAGGGCAGATAAATATCAGATGGAAACCGCGATACTGCATATAGCCATAGCGATCACTAAAGCTGCGCTGGCTGAAATGCCTGTTAGCCCTGATACATTAATGGTTGATCCCATCTGCTGGGATATAACCGGTTTGTCAGTTAATGAAATGCCAGAAATTAAATCTGAAGTTGATGATCAGGCGAGCCTTGGAATGGATATACTTTTCCCCAGATTATCCAGTACGACCCATTAATGTAACAATCAAACCTTCACCCGGAAACTGATTTACATTCATAAATCAGTTTCAGTGAATGACTGCATATCTAATGATATGTAGTTGATGATTCCAGTACACTACTGGCCAGTTGATGTGATGCACGAGCCAGATCATCGACAGACAGAAATCCGGTGATTCTACTGTCATGATCAACAACCGCCAGTCGTCTTACCTGAGCTTTCATCATAATTTCTGCTGCTTCCTCAACTCCCTGCTCAGGAAAACAGGTCGCTACATCAGTGGTCATGATTTCGTGTACTTTTGTAAAGCCAGCATCACGACCTGTGGCTGTTACCTTGCAACAAATATCACGATCAGTCAGTATGCCTACCAGTCGTTCGCCTTCCATGACAGTCAGACAGCCTACATGAATATCATGCATTTGCCTGGCGGCTTCTTTGGTAGTGGCGAGAGGTGTTGTGGATTGGACTTTAGTATTCATAATTTCGTTAACTTTCATGGCTTATCCCCTTATAGTCTTTTCACGGGTATGTCCGTTTAGTGAATCGGTGTTGCTGCTACAAGTACAGCGCCAGCAAGATCGGATGATGCTTTCGCCAGGTCATCGACAGATAAAAATCCAGATAGTAAATTATTATCCATGACAGCGAGTCTCCTAATATGCTGCTGTTGCATAATCGTCGCAGCATCAGAGATATCCTGATCAGCCAGGCAGGTGGCCACATCTCTGGTCATTACTTTCTGGACTTCAGTATCCTGTGGGTTACGTCCCATGGCGATAGCATAAACGCTAATATCCCGATCGGTAATGATGCCGAGTAATTTGCCATCATCATCGACGACTGCCATTGAGCCAATATTAAGTTCGCTCATTTTTCTGGCGGCTTTTCTGAGGACTGCGGTGGGTTCTATTGATTCGACCTTTGTGGTCATTATGTCTCGTACTTTCATGATGATTCTCCTGTATGCTCCTGGGCAGCGATCTGGAGGAATCGTTGCGGTTATTTTTGCCTTGAGGCTACCGCAGAATGATGAACATGGTTAATCCTGATCAACCTGTTAAACCATCTTGCGATAGTTTACATCCTTAAGCTCTTAAAATTAAAGTTCTATACTCATCGAACAATTTATTATCTGGTTTAATTTATCATGATTACCATGATCCTGATCAACAAAACATAAGTGATCTGATTTTGATACAAAAACTTAAATGAGTAATCAATTTTTTTAATGAAAAAACTATGATTTATTTGTCGATATAAATCATGCTAATAGCCTTAGTTTGGATGCGTTATAATCCAGACTGATTCTTTGAATTTAGTTGAATAAATTTCTTGATTGATACGAGCATGTGATTCGCGATGCATAAAATTACTCTGCCTTTAGAGAGCCCACAACACCTCACCCAGGCTGTTTTGCAGGTTATTACGTTACTGGGCATGTATCAGGCTGAACTGGCTCGTATCCTTGGCTTACAGTGTGCTGATATAGGTGCCATGGCCTCAGCTCAGAAAGTGATAGATATTAATAGTGAAGCAGGGGAACGAGCCGTTCTACTGGTTAAGTTTTTTAATCTTCTCTATGACAGGTGTTTGGGGGATGAGGTTAAGATGTGTCACTGGTTACGTCGTTATGATAAAGACCTTTCAGCCTCGCCTTTTTATTTAATTGTTGATGAGCATAAGCTTGAAAACATCATTACCTTTTTGGAAGAAACTTAATGTTCGAATTTATTCCATACAAAATAGCCTGAATTAAACAAGGGAATTTAAAATGAAAATATACCTTATGCAGCATGGTGAAGCTAAACCTAAACAGGTGGATCCAGAACGTGCATTATCTGTTCAGGGACAGCAGGATGTACAGAAAATAGCTGACTTTATTAATCAAAGCGAAATGCGTGTTAATAGAATTATTCACAGTGGGAAGCTTCGTGCACAACAAACTGCCGAGATAATATCAGCAAAAATCACCACAGCGACAACTGAAATATCGAGTTGTATTAATCCGAATGATGATGTTATCGATTTTCTTGAGGAAATCGATAACACTGAGGAAGAATTACTTGTGGTGGGTCATTTGCCTTTTTTATCTAAACTGGTGACCGCTCTGGTAACGGGCAGTGATAATGATTTATTGCGTTATCAGCCAGCCAGTATTGTATGCCTTGAGCGAGATGATCAGGAATGCTGGTTGATTAACTGGATGTTAAGACCTGAATTGTTAGCAGGCTAGTTTAGTTAAAAAAACAGGGCAGTAAAACTGCCCTGTAATGGCCTTGAGGAGCAGGAAGGTCATGCTGGGGTAAATTTAGTCTGTATAATGAATATCGGCTAATACGGAGGAAAACAATACATTATCCATCATTTCATCTCCTGGTTCTGGAGATGCTTTTGTGATCTGTTGTAACCCTTTTTCTTTTCGGCCTGTTTCGAGATCATTGCCTGATGTTGTCAGACAACCAATAAAATCTGCATAGTTATAACTATTGTTCATTGTTGGTCTCCGCATTTCTATTGATGTTATAGTTTCTATTACAAGTTGTGTGCCAGAATTTATTTTCATTTATAAATTTATGCAGGCCGCTAATAATAAGGTTTTAATTAATCCTATGGATCTTACGGTTTACAAACCGGTGTTTGCTGTTAGTATTTTTGCACCAAAATTGTTCTTTAAACTGGACTATGGCACCAGCCTGGTTCAATAATACTTTCAATTAATAAAAATATGAGTGGATATTAATCAATATGAAAATTGCCAT
>JAPHQX010000104.1 GCA_026196035.1 Gammaproteobacteria bacterium | reverse complement strand
CATCTTCAGCGATAACATTGCCTACAATTTTACCGTCGACATGAAGACCACCATTAAAAATAATATCACCCCGTATTTCGATACTGGTACCAATCAGGGTTTCAATTTTCGTTGGTTTTGTTTTCGATTTGCCCCACATTTGTTTGTTCTCCATCAGAGATTAATTTTTCCCAGGCATAGACTTCTTCTACCTTGGGAATACTTGAACTACTAGGCAGTACACGTACGTATATAGATATTGGCCTAAAATCAGCAGGAAATCTGATACTGCCTTCAAAGTTTTGAAAAAACTTGAACCCGAATCTTTGGCGTTTACTGACTGTTGTTGTTGAAACGGTCGGCCAGTCAAGACGAACAACTTTTCCATCTGCCTGTTCGCCTTCAACTGCAAACTCTACCATACCACGAGATAAAACACCCAGCTTACCACCATCATGATTTAAAGTGATTTTATAACTGTACTGATCATTAGCCTCAGGCTTAAAGTCTATTTTCTTGATCACAATGGTTCGTTGTGACTTACTGGGTGCAACTATGCTTCGATAAAAGCTTAGCTCTTCCTTCATTTCAAGAATCTGCTCCTGCTTCTCTGAAAGCGTTTTTGTTACCTGACTGCTGGCATCCTTATCTATACCGTGATCACGTGCCAGTTTAGTTCTTTCACGATGCAAAATTTCATTCTGTTTCTTCAGGTCAGTAATTTCAGATTCCAGCAATTCAATCTGATTTTCAGTTTCTGAAAGGTAAAACCCACTGGCTTTACGCCCATAATCAAATGTCAGCCAGAATAACAATATCAAAACCAGAATGATGACCATAACAGACACAAGCCACAAATGAGGCCGTTGAATACTAATAAGATACTTATTATTAACTGGAATAGGTTTCATAAAATATTTTGCAAAAAAAAGTTATCTTTATGATTATCGTGAGTTTAGCCCTGATACCATTAATTATGGTAACAAGCCTACATGTGAAATACCCATAGCTTCATCAAGTCGAAACATAATATTCATATTGTGTACTGCCTGACCCGCGGCTCCTTTCACCAAATTATCAATCACCGATGAAATAACCACAGTATCGCCCTGCTGCGGCCTGAAAACAGAAATCCTGCACATATTGGATCCTTTTACACTACGCGTTTCAGGTAAAGATCCCACTGGTAAAACATCCACAAACGGCTCACTTTGATAACGCCGTGTATATAACTCATGCAAATCCACCTGATCTGATTTTAAAACAGCATACAGACTGGCCTCGATACCTCGAATCATAGGTACTAAATGAGGAACAAAAGTAAGACCCACTTTATGACCCGAGAGCTGTCCCAGAGTTTGTTTTATTTCAGGCAAGTGCCTGTGACCATCAACACCATAAGGCTTAAAATTCTCTGAAGCTTCACATAATAAACTGCCTACATTTGTACCACGCCCTGCACCACTAACACCAGATTTGGCATCTGCAATCAAATGCTGATCATCAATCAAACCCTGCTCTATCAAAGGAAGAAACCCAAGCGTCACCGCTGTAGGGTAACAACCAGGATTGGCAATGATTCTTGCTTTACTAATCTGCTCACGATTAATTTCAGGCATGCCATAAACCGCTTCTTCCAGTACTTCGGGACAGGCATGTTCAATACCATACCATTGCTGCCATTCTGTCGGACTTTTGAGCCTGAAATCCGCTGCAAGATCAATTACTTTTACACCCGCATCAAGCAACTCAGGCACCATAGACATCGCTGTACCATTTGGCGTCGCAAAAAACACCACATCACATTTACGCAAATCATCAAGCTGAGGCATCTGAAATGATAAATCAATGTGCCTGCGTAAATTTGGGAACAGCTCAGCCACAGACTGACCCGCCTCTGACCGCGATGTAATAATTGATAACTCAACACCCGGGTGTGCAACCAGCAGGCGTAACAATTCAACACCTGTGTAACCGGTTCCACCGACAATACCGGCCTTAATCATACAAAATACCTCATCCGAATCTTAGCAATCACTGATAACCTGTTATAAGTAAAAGAAAATTTATCATCGAATTATAGACCCTTTCCTGTCATTACAGAATAGCTATATGCAATATCACAGCGATCAGGTTATGATGTGAAAAAAATAAAAACGGGTCATTCCATGCTCTGGGTTAAAGCTTTTCATGTAATTTTTATGGTCACCTGGTTTGCAGGACTTTTTTATCTACCAAGATTATTCGTCTATCACGCACAATCATCAGATCCTGTCAGTCTTGAACGCTTCAAGATCATGGAGCGTAAACTGTTTTACGGCATTATGACACCTGGTGGAATTATTACAGTAATACTGGGTAGCTGGATGTTTTTTGATTATGCAATGCAGGCTTATACAAACAGTCTCTGGCTACATATCAAACTGGGACTCGCGATCATTCTGATTGCTTATCATGCCTACTGCTGGAAACTGTTGCAGGACTTCAAATTCGATCGTAATAAGCACAGCCATGTCTGGTATCGCTGGTTTAATGAATTCCCGGTATTACTCCTGGTTGCAATGATTATCCTGGTCATTGTAAAACCGGTTTAGAAACTAGCCCATCTTTTCTGTACGCTTTACAGGTGAGGTAACAAAATACTCAAGCTCTGATAAGGCCTTCTGATAAACCTTACGCTTAAAAAATACAACTTCATCCATTGGATGCCAGTAATCAACCCAGCACCAGTGATCAAACTCCGGCTTGTCCATGGTACTCAAGTTAAAATCGGCATCACTTCCCAGCATACGAAGCATAAACCAGATCTGCTTCTGTCCTATACACACCGGGCTTGTATTCTTACGCACCATGCGTTTGGGTAAACGATAACGCAACCAGTCACTGGTCTTACCCATCAGCTCAACATGCTCTGGTAATAACCCTGTCTCTTCATACAATTCTCGATACATGGCATCCGCAGGAGACTCCTCATTCTGAATACCACCCTGAGGAAATTGCCAGGCATTTTGCCCATAGCGGCGAGCCCAGAAGACCTTGCCATCCGGGTTGCTCAATATAATACCGACATTGGGACGAAACCCATCAGAATCAATCACTTACAAAACCTTTTTCTCGTGTTTAAGCTATTTTTTCAAAAAACCAGACATCTCGCAACGACTGGTTATAGAATAACAGGCAGTTATTATTAACTATAGACCGTTTTTATTACTAATAATTTAATCCAAGAGAATTTTTATGGCTTTAGCGCTTTTTGATCTGGATAACACGCTGTTAACAGGTGACAGTGATTATCTATGGGGATGCTTCCTGGCAGAACAGGGCCTGGTAGATAGGGAGTTTTATGAACAGGAAAACCAGCGTTTTTATGATGAATACAAAGATGGCACACTGGATATATTTGAATTTCTGGCTTTTTCATTAAAGCCACTGGCAGATAACCCAGCCAATATATTATCTGCCCTTCAACAACAGTTCCTGGATGAAAAGATCCGCCCTATTATGAGTCCAGCTTCATTTGAACTGATAGAAAAGCATAAAAAAGCCAATGACACTCTGGCTGTCATTACAGCCACTAACAGCTTTGTTACCGGACCCATTGTTAAGGCATTTGGCATAGACAATCTACTGGCAACTGAACCAGAGATCATCAACAATCGATATACAGGTAAAGTAGACGGCATACCCTGTTTTCAGGAAGGCAAAGTGAAAAGACTGGAATCATGGATGGAAGCACATAATTTAAATCTGCAGGGTAGCTGGTTTTACAGTGACTCCCACAATGATATTCCTTTACTCAGACAGGTAGATAATCCCGTTGCAGTTGATCCGGATGAGCAGCTGCACCAACTGGCCATTAATGAAGGCTGGCCAGTTATTTCGCTACGCCACACATGGAAATAATCTATCCAGGAATAAACTGAGACTGCTGAAATTAGTAAATAAAAAACCACTATTTATAAATTAATTCCAGCTGAAAACCATAAATGATTTTAGGATAATAAAATATCCTGTGAAGCCTCATACTGTTGAGCTGCTTTTTCCAGAATCTGATCTAGCACATCCGGCTGCAAATTATTAGCCTGCCAGATAGCTTCGCTTATCTCGGCATCTTCTGCCAGCAAGGGGTCACGTTCTATATGATAACGAACAATCTGCCAGGCAAGATTCAATAAATTAGCAGCATCTCTATATTCATTAGACGCCTTCTCTGGATACAAATGATAACGCACCGCTTCGCATAAAATCGGCGGCAAATTCCAGCTTTTCAGTAATGCACCGCTTACTTCTGCATGGTCATAACCCAGTTCTTCTTTTTCTGCATCTGATAAAACCATTTTCTCATCCTGGCTACGAGCCAGCACCCGGGTCATTTCATCAGGCAATTCAAGATAAAGTAGCAATGAGCCTAAATCATGCAACAGACCCGCAATAAAAAATCGCTCGATTTCTTTTTCTCTCCTGTATGCCGCCAGAACCCTGGCAACAACCGCAGTATATAAACTACGCTTCCAGAACAAAGACATGTTCACCAGTTCAGATGGAATACCTGTAAAGACTTTTAAAGCAGATGTTGCCAGAACTACACTGCGCAATTCATTATGACCAATCAGTGCGATAGCTCTAAAAACAGTATCAATCTTGGATCGAAAACCATAGAAGGGGCTATTTACCAGTTTCAGCAAACGACCTGTTAAAGCGGGGTCTTCATTAATTACTTTACCAATCTGGGTAGCAGTGGAATTGGGATCATCCATAGCTGCAAATACCCGATGAACAACCTCAGGCAAGCTACCCAATTTTTTATTTTTAGCAACAAGCTTATCTAACTCAATCAAAGATCGCACCTTAGAATTTATTAATTTTCCTATAGTTTTTTAGCACAGACACAGCCTGATAACAGGAAATAGTTAAAAATTATGCCTTCGGTAAGGTTACGCCTGTTTGCCCCTGATATTTTCCACCACGATCACGATAAGATGTTTCACAGACTTCATCAGACTCAAGGAACAACATTTGTGCCACACCTTCATTAGCATAAATTCTTGCCGGCAGCGGCGTAGTATTTGAAAACTCCAGGGTCACATGCCCTTCCCACTCAGGCTCAAGTGGTGTGACATTAACAATGATGCCGCAGCGAGCATAGGTGGACTTGCCTAAACAGATAGTCAGTACATTTCTAGGAATGCGGAAATATTCCACAGTGCGGGCCAGAGCAAATGAATTAGGAGGAATAATACAAACGTCCGAGTTTACACTCACGAAACTGTTGTCATCAAAGTTCTTGGGGTCAACAATGGCCGAATTAATATTTGTAAAAATCTTGAATTCACTGGCACAACGAACATCATATCCATAACTGGAAGTACCATAAGAAATAATTCGTTCATCACTTCCATTAGTACGCATCTGACCCGGCTCAAAAGGCTCAATCATGCCTTCATTTTCAGCCATACGGCGAATCCACTTATCTGATTTGATACTCATAACTCTTAGCCCCGAAATTGTTATCTCTTTCAGATCCATTAGTAATCTGAAACACGCCACTCCTGCGCGTCCTGCGCCCGTGGCATACAGTACATCCTGTCCATAACGACGAATGCCGCCACTTTGCTTAAGTGGCGGCATTCTATCATGCTACGGATTAATCGCTAGACTATCCAGGCATCACCCTAGTTGTTTTGAATAACAATGTTCGGGAATTTGTTGCTGTAGTCCTTAGCCTGTAGCGCAAGCTTAGCTGAAGTACGACGGGCAATTTCACGGTAGATAGTGGCTACTGTGCCATTTTCATCCATAGCGACTGATGGGGTACCTTCATCACCACTGGTGCGAATAGCCATATCCAGAGGCAGCGCACCGAGGAAGTCCACATCGTAATCTTCAGACATGCGCTCACCGCCACCCTGACCAAAGATAGGCTCGGCATGACCACACTCAGAACAGATATGCACACTCATGTTCTCAATAATACCCAACACAGGCACTTCTACTTTTTCGAACATTTTCAGACCTTTGCGAGCATCCAGCAAGGCAATATCCTGAGGTGTTGTGACTATAACAGCGCCACTAACAGGTACTTTCTGCGCCAGAGTCAGCTGTATATCACCGGTACCTGGTGGTAAATCGATAACCAGATAATCAAGATCCTTCCAGTTGGTATCGGACAATAACTGTTCCAGAGCCTGTGTAACCATGGGGCCACGCCAGATCATAGGGGTTTCATCATCAATCATGAAACCAATCGACATTGCCTGCAAACCATGACCCATCATAGGCTCCAGCGATTTGCCATCTGCTGATTCAGGCTTTGAACTAATACCCAGCATACGAGGAACACTAGGACCATAGATATCAGCATCCAGAATGCCCACATTGGCACCTTCGGCTTTCAATGCCAGTGCCAGGTTAACGGCTGTAGTGGATTTACCCACACCCCCTTTACCTGAAGCAACAGCGATAATATTTTTAATATTTTCCAGCGGCTTCAGACTGGACTGAACTGAATGAGCAATAATATTTGAACTCACATCAATACTGGCAGATGAAATACCGTCAATCGCTTCAACCTGCTTTTTTAATTCTTCTGTTAATTTGGCTTTATGACCATTAGCCGGGAAACCCAGAACCACTTTGAAAGAAACCTGGTCGCCATTAACTTCGATATCACGAACGGCATTCGCTGACATCAGATCCTTTTCTAAATAGGGATCAATGTATTTTTTAATCGCATCTTCAATCTGTTGCTGTGAAACACTCATGGTATTAACTCCAAAAAAACCTGTATATACAGTGGTATATTACCCGTACGGGATGCGCATTCTACACCAGCCAGTTGCTGATTTAACCCTATCTTTGTTGGTATAGATGCCAAATATTCATTAGAAACTGCTTATTTGGGTCATTTACCCGGAATTTCAAGTCTTTAAGATGAAAAATTAGCTTTAAAATGCTACTTTAGCGCCCTCATCAACATCAACCCAATGAAATATGACCGATTCACGTAAAATACTGGTAACCAGTGCTCTTCCCTATGCCAATGGCCCGATTCACCTCGGACACCTGGTTGAATATATCCAGACCGATATCTGGGTTCGATTCCAGAAAATGCGTGGTCACGAATGTTATTACGTCTGTGCTGATGATGCTCATGGCACCCCCATTATGTTGCGAGCACGCCAGGAAGGTATAGACCCGGAAGAACTGATCAGCAAAACCCATGCGGAACATAGCGCTGATTTTGCTGATTTTCTTATCGAATTCGATAATTATTACACTACTCATTCT
>JAPHQX010000005.1 GCA_026196035.1 Gammaproteobacteria bacterium | reverse complement strand
GGGCGTTTTTCCGGTGCCTCCCACCGTAATATTTCCAACGGAGATCACGTTGCAGGGCAGTTTTTGGGGTCGGATTATGTTTTGTCGGTAGCAGTTTGCTCTTAGCTTTTGGGCCGTACCGTATAAAGCGGATATCACAAAAAGCAGTGATGCAAGTCGTGAAACCGAAATTGCGCCCTGGCTGCGCATGACAGATTCGATCTTTTTTTTGATGGACAGCATTCTAGTCGGCATTTAAAAAATTAAAGACTGCAAAACAGGTAAAAAGGAAATTAGCTATCCAGGCGGCTACATAGGCAGGCAGCATGCCTCCATATCCAAGGGATGAGCAAAAACCCTGGATAATCCAATACAGGAATACAATCACAATACCATACGTAATGCTTATCGCCAGGCCTTCTCGGGTGGTTTTTCTGAGCGTAATACTTGCCCCGATAATACCGACAATGATACAAGAAAGCAGCACCTAAGAAAAAAGCGGCAGCAAAGAAAGCAGCACCTAAGAAAAAAGCTGAAGCCAGTGCAGAAGATGAGTCTGCTCCAGCAGAAACAACAGGTGACGAATAAGTCGTTTTTTGAATATTGAATTTAAGAGGTAATAGATATGCAGATTACTGCTTCTATGGTTAAAGAACTGCGTGAACGTACAGGTTCAGGCATGATGGAATGTAAAAAAGCATTGATGGCTACTGATGGCGATATCGATCAGGCAATTGAAGATATGCGTAAATCAGGTCTGGCTAAGGCTGATAAGAAATCAGATCGCACTGCGGCTGAAGGCCTGGTGGTTATTGAGCTTAGTGATGATAAAAAAGAAGCTGCAATAGTAGAAGTTAACTGTGAAACCGATTTTGTTTCCGGTGGTGATGACTTCAAGGGTTTTGTTGCAGCGATCGCAAAACGAATCCTGAGTGATTCACCCGCAGATGTTCCGGCACTGGTTGCTATGCCGCTGGAAGATGGCGGTGCTTCTATTGAAGAAACGCGTCAGGAAAAAGTTGCAAAAATTGGTGAAAATATCCAGGTACGTCGATTTGCGCGTGTTTCAACTGATGCGGAATTTGGTCTTTATCTGCATGGTGTACGTATTGCGGTTCTTGTTGAAATGGAAAATGGCAATGAAGAGCTGATTAAAGATGTTGCTATGCATATTGCTGCAAGTAACCCTGTTTGTGTTGATGAAAATGAAGTTCCAGCAGAATTACTGGAGAAGGAAAAAGAGATTTTCATCGCTCAGGCAAAAGAAAGTGGCAAACCGGATGAGATTATTGAAAAGATGATAACAGGTCGTATGCGTAAATATCTGGGTGAGATTACTTTATTGGGTCAGCCATTTGTTAAGGATCCAGATCAGACTGTTGGTAAATTACTGAGCTCTGCTGGCGCTACAGTAAAAAGCTTCTACCGCTATGAAGTGGGTGAAGGTATTGAGAAAAAACAGGAAAACTTTGCTGATGAAGTTATGGCTCAAATCGAAGCCAGTTAAGGAAATAGCAGCATAAGAGTAAGAAAATAAAAGCCGGGGCACTTGTTCCCGGTTTTTTATGGTCAGGATGACCTGTCGTCGTAGATACATGAATCAGTGAACGGCGTATAATTGGGATGTATTTGTTGTTTGTGGTCGTGATGTAGGGCCGCAAAATAAAGATTAGTATCCATAATAATTAACAACTTATAAAGAAACCCGGAACCATGACAAAAAATAATCCAATTTATAAGCGTGTGTTACTCAAACTGAGCGGTGAAGCTCTGATGGGTGATCAGTCCCATGGTATCGATACCGAGATACTGGCCAGAATAGCTGGAGAAATTAAGCAAATAAGCGAATCAGGTGTTGAGATTGGTGTCGTTATCGGTGCGGGCAATATTTTCCGTGGCAAAGGTCTGGCAGATTCCGGTATGGATCGAGTGACCGGTGACCATATGGGGATGCTGGCAACCGTAATGAATTGTCTTGCCTTGCAGGATGCTATAGAAAGATACGATATTAGTTGTCGCGTAATGTCAGCCTTGAGTATTCATCAGGTGTGTGAGGACTATGTGCGCAGGCGAGCCATTCGTCATCTGGAAAAAGGCCGTGTGGTTATATTTGGTGCAGGAACGGGTAGTCCATTTTTTACAACGGATAGTGCGGGTAGTTTAAGAGCTATCGAGATTAATGCGGATGTATTAATTAAGGCAACCAAGGTTGATGGTGTTTACGATTCTGATCCGGTTAAAAATCCGAACGCCAAACGTTTTGATAAGTTGAGTTATGATGAAGTGTTGCAGCGTAATCTTCAGGTTATGGATGCAACGGCTATCGTTCTATGTAAAGAGCAGAATATGCCATTGAGAATTTTTAATTTAAATAAAGAAGGTGACCTGGCTAAAGTCGTCATAGATGAGTCGATCGGGACATCTATTGTTCCTGGAGATAAAGCATGATTGAAGAAATTAGAGCCGATGCGGAAACCCGCATGAAAAAAACCATTGATTCCCTGCATCTGGAGCTGGCGAAAATCAGAACCGGGCGTGCACATCCCAGTATTCTTGATCATGTAATGGTCGATTATTATGGAACAGATACGCCTATCAAGCAGGTTGCGAATGTAAATGTTGAGGATTCTCGTACCTTGCTGGTTACCCCCTGGGAGAAGCCAATGGTCGCAGCCATAGAAAAAGCAATTATGATTTCAGGTCTTGGATTAAATCCGGCATCAGCAGGAACTGCTATTCGTGTGCCCATGCCGGCATTAACTGAAGAGCGTCGTCGTGATCTTGTTAAAGTGGTTAAACAGGAGGCTGAAAATTCTCGTGTTGCAATCAGAAATATACGTCGTGACGCTAATGGCGATTTCAAGGATTTATTAAAAGAAAAAGAAATATCTGAAGATGAAGAGCGTAAAGCAGTTGATCTAATACAGAAACTGACAGACAAATATGTTGCTGAAATTGATACGATCCTGGCAGCAAAAGAAAAAGAAATGATGGAAATCTAATTCGGTATTTGTGAAGCTAATGGGTAAACAAAATACGCAAGCAGAAAACAAGCCGGAACATATCGTTGTTGTTATGGATGGTAATGGGCGCTGGGCAAAAAAACGTTTTATGCCTCGCACCGCAGGACATAAGGCAGGTGTTAAGGCAACCAAAGAAGTTGTTAAAGCCTGTGTAGAAAATCAGATAAAAGTATTGACTCTATTTGCTTTCAGTAGTGAAAACTGGAAACGTCCAGAACAGGAAGTTAGTAGCTTGATGGAGTTGTTTCTGACGACTTTACAGTCAGAAGTTAATGAGCTGCATGAGCAGTCGGTACGTATGCGTTTTATTGGCGAATGCAGTGCTTTTTCTGACAAATTACAGAACAGGATTAAGCAGACTGAAGAATTAACTCAAAATAATTCTGGCCTGTGTTTAAATATTGCTGTTAATTACGGCGGTCGTTGGGATATTGCAAATGCATGTCAGATGATTGCGGAAAAAATTGAATCAGGTGAAATAACATCGAAAGATGTTAATGCGGAACTGGTGAATCGTTATGTTGCCGTATCTGATTTACCTGAGCCAGATTTGTTTATAAGGACGGGTGGGGATAAACGCATTAGTAATTTTTTAATATGGCAGCTGGCATATACAGAATTATATTTTACAGATTTGTTATGGCCTGATTTTAACAGGGGCGAACTGAATGAGGCTCTGACCTGGTTTGCTAATCGACAGCGAAGATTTGGTAAAACGGGTGATCAAATTGGCCAGGCCAATAAGGTTAATTGTTAAATGCTCCTACAGCGTATATTAACGGCAGTCCCACTGGGTATTTTGTCTATCTGGTTTATCCTGACACAATCTTCCGATGCGTTATTCTATGCTTTGCTGGTGGTTGTTTTTATTGCCGGCTGGGAATGGGCGCAACTTGCGGGTCTGAATTCTGTTTTTTTGCGACTTGTTTATGCCTTTGTTGTTCTTGCCGTAGCCTTTTTCTCCTACAGTCTGCTTGATCAAGAATTTCTTCCATGGTTTAAGTTGTTAATGGCAATTACTTTTTTATGGTGGTTGTTTATTATTTATCGAATGTCGATCAGTGATCCTAAAGCGCCTTCAAGTGAATCTTCGTTATTGAAAATCTTTACCGGATTTTTAATTCTGATACCACCGATTCTTGCGCTGGTTTATATTCATCAGTCTGCAGATGGAGCGCACTGGTTATTGTATTCAATCATTATTGTCTGGATTGCAGATAGTGGTGCCTATTTTTCAGGTAGAAAATATGGCAAAAAGAAGCTGGCCGTCAAAATCAGCCCCGGTAAAACGGTTGAAGGTCTTTATGGCGCAGTGATGGCAACGACTGTTTATACTTTTGCGGCAGCATTATTTTTTCAGCTGGATGTGATGCAAACAGCGATTTTATTAATTATTGGTTTTTTTGCGACATTGATTTCTGTCGCGGGTGATTTGTATATCAGTCTGTTAAAGCGCGAACGTGGTGTTAAGGATAGTGGCAGTATCTTACCGGGTCATGGTGGTGTACTGGATCGTATTGATAGTATTACCTCATCTGCGCCTTTCTTTGCATTGTTTCTAGGTGTGATGGTGTTTAATGTCTAGTTGTAAGGGTGTAACCGTTCTGGGTTCAACCGGTACTATCGGTGTTAATACGCTGGATGTGTTGTCACGTCACCCTGAAAAATATCAAGTTATTGCTCTGACTGCCAATACCGGTGTTGAGCGTTTGTATCAGCAATGTATTGATTGTCAGCCTCAATATGCGGCGATGGCCGATGCTGTTAGTGCTGAGCAATTAGAAGCAAAGTTAAAACAGGCGGGTTCCAGTACACAGGTTTTATCCGGAGTTGAAGGGCTGGAGCAGCTTGCTTCTCTGACACAGGTTGATTATGTAATGGCAGCCATAGTGGGTGCAGCAGGATTACTGCCAACTCTGGCGGCGGCCAGGGCAGGAAAGCGTGTTCTATTAGCCAATAAAGAAGCACTGGTTATGTCAGGCTCAATCTTTATGGATGAGATTCGTAATAATGGCGCTGAATTATTACCCATTGATAGTGAGCATAATGCCATTTTTCAATGTATGCCTAATGATTTTAACAAGGGTCTGGAACGTACAGGTGTTGATAAAATACTGCTCACAGCCAGTGGCGGGCCCTTTAGAAGCATGCCTGTCGACCAGTTGAAAAATGTCACGCCAGAACAGGCGGTTGCGCATCCAAACTGGGTGATGGGTCGTAAGATATCCGTTGATTCAGCCACTATGATGAATAAGGGTCTAGAGGTCATCGAGGCTTGCTGGTTATTCGAGACTTCAGCAGAAAAAATCCAGGTAGTGATTCATCCGCAGAGCGTGATTCATTCAATGGTTAGTTACAATGATGGGTCGGTACTGGCGCAAATGGGTAATCCTGACATGCGCACTCCCATCGCCCATGCACTGGGCTGGCCAGAACGCATTCAATCAGGCGTTGAACCTCTGGATGTTTTCAAGGTCGCACAACTTGAATTTGAAAAACCGGATATTAATCGTTTTCCCTGTTTAAAAATGGCATATGAATCACTCAAGATTGGTGGCACAGCGACAACTGTATTAAATGCAGCGAATGAAATTGCTGTTGATGCTTTTCTTAATAAAAAAATATTATTTACAGATATTGCCAGAGTTGTTGAGCAGACACTGGAAGATTCAGATTTTGATCCTGTCGACAATCTTGAAATCATCCTCTCTGCTGATAAAAGAGCGAGACAGATTGCTGAAGAAAAGTCAGCCATGTTGGGGGCTTTATAATGCCTCTTCTGGACTTGCTGCATAATGTGATTTTCTTCATTCTGGCGATTGGTGTTCTTGTAACCTTTCATGAGTTTGGTCACTACTGGGTAGCACGTAGTCTTGGCGTAAAAGTACTGCGTTTTTCAGTTGGTTTCGGTAAACCCATTTATACCTGGCGAAAGACAAAAGGTAATGATGAAATTGAATATGTCATTGCAATGATTCCTCTGGGCGGCTACGTAAAAATGCTTGATGAAAGAGAGGCTGATGTAGATGACAGCGAAAAGGCCCGAGCATTTAATCGGCAGCCGATATTAAATCGTATCGCTATTGTTGCGGCAGGCCCGATTTTTAATTTTCTTCTGGCAATTGCACTTTACTGGATTGTTTTTATCAATGGTGTTGATGGCCTTAAGCCTGTTATTGGTCAGCCAGTAGATCAGTCAATAGCTGCGCAGGCAGGTTTTGTCGATGAAGATGAAATATTTTCTGTAGGATCAACTGAAGTTAATACCTGGCAGTCATTCAGAATGGCTCTGATTGATTATGGTATCGATGGTGGTTCATTAAAAATAAAAGTAAAAACGGCTGACCAGATGATGGTCGAACGTGAGCTATTAATCGGCGATAAACATATACTGGATAGTGATGCCGATGTTATACAGCAACTGGGATTTAAACGCTGGAATCCGGAAATACCTGCGGTTTTTGGTGGTGTGACAGATACAGGAGCCGCACGCAAAGCAGGCTTAAAAAAAGGCGATCTGATTCTTGCAGTTGATGGGGAAACGATCAATAACTGGGAACATCTGGTTGAAATTGTGAAATCAAGTGCGGGTAGTCAACTTGAATTTCTTGTCAGGCGCGATAATTCTGAATTATTTATTAATGTTACACCTTTAGAACGTAAGATAAATAATCTGGTGACAGGTTTTATTGGTGCTTATCCTGCTATTCCCGCAGAAGTTGAACAAAAAACAAAAACCCATATTGAATACACAGTCGGTTATGCATTCATTAAAAGCATAGAGAAGACATGGAATATGTCGATTCTTACATTACGTGTATTAGGTAAGATGTTATTAGGTGAAGCTGCGCTGGAGAATATTAGTGGGCCAATCACCATTGCGTCCTATGCGGGCATAACAGCAAGTATTGGCATTATTACCTATCTCAGTTTTCTGGCAATGATATCAGTGAGTCTGGGTGTTTTAAATTTGCTACCAATCCCAATGCTGGATGGTGGGCATTTATTTTATTATCTTATTGAGTTTATTAAAGGTTCTCCTGTGTCCGAAAAATTCGAAGAAATAGGGCAGCAGATTGGACTTACATTGTTGTTGATGTTGATGGCGTTAGCTGTTTTTAATGATATTCAACGACTTATAAATTGAGGTGAAAATGTTCAACCGTTGGTTAATTGGGGCGGCAGTGTATTTTGTTTTGTCCGGGGCTTCACTGGCAGTCAGTTTCGTTGTTAGCGATATACGCCTTGAAGGACTGGAGCGCATTACAGATGGAACATTGTTGAATTATTTACCTGTTCAGGTAGGTGATACTTTTGATTCAAGTCAGGCATCTCATGCCATAAGGCAGTTATATAAAACCGGATTTTTTAAAGATGTAAACCTGGCTCAGGATGGTAATGTTCTGGTTGTACAGGTTAAAGAACGACCCGCTATTAATAATGTTGTATTTAGTGGGAATAATGATATTGAGGATGAGCAGCTTGAAGAAGTCCTGAAAGATATTGGCATCATTAAAGGTCGAGTATTTAATCGATCGTCGTTAGAAAAGATCGAACAGGGTTTGACTCAGCAGGTTTATTATAGTCACGGTAAATATGCTGTTCGTATCAAGACCGAGGTTACTGAGCTCGAGCGAAATAGAGTCGATATTGATATTAAGATCTCAGAAGGCGTTGTAGCACATATTAAGCAGGTTAATATTGTAGGCAATAAAATTTTTGATGATGAAAAATTAGCTGATGAATTGCAGTTAGGTGTGCCAGGCTTCTGGGAGCTGTTTTCTGATTCTGATGAGTATGCCAAGCCAAAATTAGCAGCGGATCTCGAGACATTGAAATCGTATTATCAGGATCGTGGTTATATACGATTTAATATTGATTCAACACAAGTCAGTATTACGCCAGATAAGAAAGATATCTATATTAATATAAATATTACTGAAGGTGAGCAGTATACTGTTAATGCCGTCAAACTGGCAGGTGACCTGGTTATTGATGAAGAACAGTTGAAATTATTGTTATTAGTGAAGAGCGGTGATCTTTTTTCAAGAAAAATAATGACAGATGCTCAAGATCTGCTTGAAAGGCGTCTCGGTGATGAAGGTTATGCCTTTGCTAAAGTAAGAATTGTACCAGATATAGATGATGCAAATCGAAAAGTAAATCTAACTTATTTTATTGAGCCAGGTAAAAAAGTTTATGTGAGACGTATCAATTTTATTGGTAATTATGCCACTAATGATGAAGTGTTACGTCGTGAACTGCGTTTAATGGAAGGCTCTGAATTAAATAATAGTAAGCTTGAGCGTTCAAAAATTCGGTTGCAGAGACTCGCCTATATTGAAGAAATAGAAATTGAAAAACGACCTGTTGCTGGTACAGAGGATATGGTTGATATCGATATCAATGTGACTGAAAGATTGTCTGGCAGTTTTAATATTGGTGCGGGCTTTTCACAAAACCAGGGTTTTGTGTTTAATATGGGTTTGCAGATGGAGAATATAGTAGGTACTGGTAATAGTTTGTCATTAAATTTTAATAATGATAAAGCAAATACGATTTATAGTGCTTCATATACAAATCCATATTACACAATTGATGGTATAAGCCGAACGCTTAGCTTTTCATATAGGCAACGTGATGCTTCGGAGCAGGATATTAGTAACTTCCTGTCTAATAGTTATGGGGCGAATATGAGTTATGGTGTGCCATTAACCGAATATGATCGCGTGAGTTTTGGTATAGGCATCGAACATACGGATATTATTCGTTCATTCAATGCTGTAGATGAAATTATAGATTTTATTAATATTTATGGTGATGGCCCAACTGACTTATTTGGTTACAGGGAAGCGGGTTTTGATGCCCTGACCTTTGTTGCCAGCTATTCTCATGATACGCGTAATAGAACAGTGTTTGCTAATCAGGGTAGTTCACAATCGGTCGTGCTGGATTTTACCGCGCCAGGTAGTGATAATGAATATTATAAATTAACCTATCGAACGAAATTCTACTTTCCTGTTTATAATGATATAACGCTATTAATGAAGACAGATATTGCCTTTGGTGATGGTTATGGTGATACGAATGGTCTTCCATTCTATGAGCGGTTTTATGCGGGTGGTCTAAGAACCGTTCGAGGTTTTGACAGCAATTCGCTGGGTCCCAGAGCTACCATTTCATCTACTGTTTTAGGCGTGGATGGCCAACCTTTAGTTGATGCTAATAATAATGTATATACAACATCGACAACGGTTCCTCGAGGTGGTGATTTACGTACCGTCGCTGGTGCTGAACTAATATTTCCTATACCCTTTGTTGAAAAAGCACCCAGATCTGTTCGTTTAAGTGCTTTTTATGATGTAGGGAATGTGTTTATTCGTGATGAAGCGGATTTTTCAAAAGATGAGCTTAGGAGCTCTGCTGGAGTGTCATTTGTATGGCTGGCGCCGATTGGCCCTTTGAGATTTAGCTGGTCTCGGCCTATTAAGGAGCAGGCGGGGGATGATACACAGGGTTTCCAGTTTAGTATTGGGTCGTTTTTCTAGAGAGAAGATATATGAAAATAATAGCAACTATTATGGTTTTACTGTTTAGCCTTGGTTTTAACTTAACGGCTATAGCAGAAGTGAAAATTGGTTATGTCAATATGAAGCGTTTATTGACGGAAGCGCCACAAATTGAGGCTATTAATAAACGATTGCATGATCGTTTTAATGCGCCAAAAAAAGAACTCGAGTCTATGGCTGAGGCATTGCAAAAGCAGGAAAAAGATCTCAAAAGAGATGCTCTGTTAATGACCGAGAGCAAGCTGGCCAGTAATAAGCAGAAATTGATGACCGACTTTAAGGCGTTTCGTGAAAAAGAAGCCACTTTAGGCAAAGAGTTACAGGAAGTGCAGAATCAGGAGTTATCTGTATTCCGTGATGTAGCACGCGATATTTTATCTAAACTGGCTGAAGAGGGTAAATATGATTTAATTGTCAGTGAAGGTGTTATTTATGCGGCTGACAAAATTGATATTACTAACGAAATACTTGAGCGATTAAAGAAAATCGCCGGAAAATAATATAAATATATGAGCTCATACACTCTCGCTGAATTAGCAGAAAAAGTTGGCGGAAAAGTTGCCGGTAATGGTGATTGTGTAATTACGTCAGTTGCATCAATAGAAAATGCAACTGCGGGTTCAATATGTTTTATATACAGTTCAAAGTTTGCGAAATATCTGGCAGACACAAAAGCTGAAGCCGTTATACTGACAGCGGAACTGGCCGCCGAAGCTAAAGTGCCTGCGCTAATAGTGGATAAACCCAGGGCTGCATATGCTCACATAACCGCATTGTTATATCCACAGTATAAACCTGAGCCAGGTATACATTCTTCTGCTGTTATTGATGATAGTGCGCAGATTGCTGATTCTGCTTATATTGGTGCTAATGTTGTAATAGAGGCGGGTGTACGCATCGGTGATGGGGTGTATATCGGTCCAGGCTGTATCATAGGTCGTAAGTCAGAGTTAGCGGCTGATGTTTACCTGCATGCTAATGTGACGGTTTATTATGGTTGTAGTATTGGTGAGAATTCGATTATTCATTCGGCTTCAGTGATAGGCGCAGATGGCTTTGGATTTGAACATGATGGCCAGGAATGGGTTAAAATTCACCAGGTGGGCGGTGTATGTATCGGTAAAAATGTAGAAATTGGCGCCTGCTCAACAGTAGATCGTGGTGCAGTTTCAGATACGATTATTGAAGATGGTGTGAAACTGGATAACCATATTCAGATCGCTCATGGCGTTAAGGTGGGTGAGAACACTATTATGTCGAATGGTGTTGGTGTTGCGGGTAGTACCATCATTGGCAAGAACTGTATGATTGGCGGTATGACCGGTATAAAGGATAATATCGAGATAACTGATAATGTTATTATTACGGCCATGTCACTGGTATCAAAGCCTTTAACTAAGCCGGGCTCCTATTCTTCGAATACGCCTATTGATGATACACGTACATGGCGCAAGAATACGGCGCGATTCAGGCAGCTTGATGAAATCGCAAGACGGGTTATGCAACTAGAAAAAACGAATAAAAAAGATTAATTGAGGTTATTACGTTGAACACAATGAATGTGACTGAGATAAAGAAATATCTGGCTCATCGTTATCCATTTTTACTGGTTGATAAGGTGCTGGATTTTGAACGAGGTAAATTCCTGACTGCGGTTAAGAATGTCACGGTGAATGAGCCATTTTTTGAAGGTCATTTCCCTGACTATCCTGTTATGCCCGGTGTATTGATTATGGAAGCACTGGCACAGGCCACAGGTTTGCTGGGTTTTAGAACTATGGATGAGGAACCGAATGATGGCATGCTGTATCTTTTTGCCGGAATAGATAAAGCCAGGTTCAAGCGACAGGTTGTACCGGGTGATGTTTTAACTTTACATGTTGAGTTGATTAAAAGATCCCGTGGCATATGGAAATTTGACTGTAAGGCCACGGTTGATGGTCAGTTAGCGGCGAGTGCAGAAATCATGTGTGCTGCGACAACTAATCCTGCCGCTAACTAATTTAATTAGCAATAAAGACTAGACTGATGTCGATGATTCACCAGACAGCCATAATAGATCCTTCTGCAAGAATAGCGGACGATGTTGAGATTGGTGCTTATAGTATTATAGGTGCTGATGTCGAGATTGATTCTGGCACATGGGTTGGGCCCCATGTTGTCATTAATGGGCCGACAAAAATTGGTAAAGAAAATAGAATCTTTCAGTTTGCATCCATTGGTGAACAGCCTCAGGATTTAAAATACGCTGGTCAGCCAACCAGGCTTGAAATAGGTGACCGCAATACCATTCGTGAATACGTGTCATTTAACCGGGCAACTGTTGAAGATGCGGGTACGACTCGTATTGGTAGTGATAATTTATTTATGGCTTATGTGCATGTAGCACACGATTGCCAGTTAGGTAATCATCTGGTCCTGGCCAATGGTGCAACTCTGGCTGGCCATGTAAAAATTGGTGATCATGCGATTCTGGGTGGATTTACTTTAGTGCATCAGTTTTCCTGTATTGGTAGTCATTGTTTAACCAGTATGGGGTCAGCGGTAAATAGAGACGTGCCGCCTTATGTGATTGTTTCTGGTAATTACGCAAAACCCATTGGTATTAATAAAGAAGGGCTTAAGCGTAGAGGTTTTTCGCCTGAAGTTATGCGTGCGGTTCAGAATGCTTACAAAATAATGGTGCGTTCACATAAGCCGCGTGAGCAGGCCTTGCAGGAAGTGCAGTCACTTGTTGATGAGTATGATGAAGTAAAGCAGTTTGTTGATTTTATCATAGCTAGCAAACGCGGAATTGTTCGTTAAAGACCGCTGAAAAAACGTTATCTGTACCAGCTTGTGTCTAATCTGATGCGGGTGATTCAATAATATAAAACTAGTCCGCAAATAAACTAATTCACGCAAATAAAAGCAAATAAATATTGTATGGGTGTATTGCACCGCATTAGGGCTAGGGCTGGAAGCCCGTAATTAGAGTAATGCAGGAACAGTTGGCGGGGCGCACAAGCAAAGCATTGGTGTTTATTCGCGTTCATTTGCGGAAAAATATTCTTCAGTTTTTCACAGCTGCTGTCAGATTCTATTGAGTATGTGCTTGACGTGTTTCTGAATGATTCAGACAGAATTATTCAAGCATTTCATAGGCCAGTTGAGCCACATTGTTCGAACCACCTTCCTTGCCCAGTTTAGCTCTGACCTGGTCGAGTTCGGCAATCATATTATTTCGATAATGCACATCCGTTAATATACGGTCAATTTCATTAGCAATGTTTTCAGGTGTTGCTTCATATTGAATAAATTCTTTAACAATGCTTTTTTCAGCGACAATATTAACCAGGCCAATGTTTTCGATGGTGACCAGTCTTTTTAGAATGAAATAGGAGATGGGTGATATTTCATAAGTGATGACATTCGGAATGCCCATCAGGGCAATTTCAAGTGTTGCGGTTCCCGATGCGGTTATGATGGTATCGCAGGCCTGCATGATGTTATAAACATTGTCTCTAACGGCGTGCACATCCAGTGCCTGGTGATGTTGTAAATAGATATTAATTTCATCTTCATTGATGGTGCTGGCAATGGGCAGTATGAACTGCAGCTCGGGATGCTTCTGTTTGAGGATTTCGGCTGCTTTTAACTGTATCGGCAGGATACGCTTGATTTCATTTCTACGGCTACCGGGAAATAGTCCCAGCACCTTTTGCTCGGTCTTCAGGCCGTGTTGTTGCAGGGTCTGTTCTCGACTGGCATCGGGTCTGGCTTCATCAACCAGAGGATTGCCAACAAAACGCACCGGTACATGGGCTTTTTTATAGAATTTTTCTTCAAAGGGAAACAGAACAGCCATCATATCGATGAGCTTGCCAATCTTATGTACCCGATGGGGACGCCATGCCCAGACCTGTGGGCTGATATAAAACAGTACTTTGACGCCGCATTGTTTAGCGGTTTTAGCCAGTTTGAAATTGAATTCCTGGTAATCCACCAGTATCAGTAAATCAGGTGGGTTAGTTTTTAATTCATCGCGCAGTTTATTAAGGTTTCGTAAGATGCGGGGCAGGTTGGCCAGTACTTCTACTATGCCCACCACAGCCATCTCGGCGCAATCGACCTGTAATCTAGCACCGGCATCTCTTAGCTTGTCACCGCCCATGCCATTGACTTTAATATCTGGTGTTATGCTTCGCAGGGCTTTTATCAGATTGGCAGCGTGCAGGTCACCGGATGCTTCACCGGCGCTGATCATTATTTTTTTTATCTTGCTCACCTGGTGGTTCACTCTATATTATTGTTGCGCTTAAAAATTAGAATTGTATCGGAAACTGACTTTGGACGACATTGAAATTGATTTAACGCCTTATCAATATATTGCGGGCGCAGATGAGGCGGGTAGAGGGCCGTTAGTTGGTGCCGTGGTGGCGGGTGCTGTTATTCTTGATGAGCTTAATCCCATAGAAGGATTAAACGATTCAAAGAAATTGTCTGAAAAGAAACGACAACAACTGGCCATAGAGATCAAGGATAAGGCGCTGGCCTGGTCAGTTGTTTCAGTGGATGCAGAAGAAATTGATCGTATTAATATTCTTCAGGCGAGTTTGCTGGCCATGAAACAGGCGATTGAAAGCTTATCAACGACTCCGGATATTGCCCTGATTGATGGTAATAAATGTCCCGAACTCAGTTGCAGGGTAGAGGCGATTGTGAAAGGTGATAGTCGAGTGGCGGCTATTTCTGCTGCTTCGATTCTGGCCAAGGTCGAACGAGATCGGCAAATGATCGAGTTGCATGAGCAATATCCTCAGTATGAATTCAATCGTCATAAGGGTTATCCGACAAAAGTGCATATGGAATTGCTCATTAAGCATGGGCCCTGTCCTTTGCATCGAAAATCCTTTGGCCCAGTTAAAAAGCTTATATAAAACAGTGTTTTAAATATATTAGTTAAAGTAATACTCTATATTCAGTTCGGCTTAAGAAATCCGTTTGATCAGCTGTAATCAAGTTTTAAACCAAATGTGGGATTCTGTTGGGTGCTAATGGCCTTTTTTTTCACTTAAAGTGGAGAACCTGCTGCAGATTAGATAAAAAACCGCTTTTGAAATGGAGTATTGCAACAATTCATGCCACTATAGATAATCTGATATTGATGGGCTTAATCACAAGTAACTCATTAATTGAATTCAGTTATATTTATATAAAACAATAATTTGCAATACATTATTAAAATAATTATTAAGTTAAAGAAATTTTAATGAATCCACGCTTTGTTCATTTACGTGTTCACACAGAATTCTCTCTGGTAGACGGTATTGTTCGCATAAAACCTTTGATGCAGACGGCGGTTGACCAGGGTATGCCGGCAATGGCATTAACTGACCAGAGCAATCTGTTTGCCATGGTGAAGTTTTACAAGTCAGCCATGGCTGCGGGCATCAAACCCATCATTGGTGCGGATGTCTGGATTCGTCCCGCAATAGAAACTGAACCGCCTTCTCGTATGGTACTGCTGTGTCAGAACAATATCGGTTATCAGAATCTGACCCAGTTGGTATCACGTTCCTATCTGGATGGTCAGCACGGTGGCATCCCGATAATCGAAGTCGACTGGCTTCGAGAGCTTAATGAAGGATTGATTGTATTATCCGGTGCCCGCGAAGGTGATGTCGGGCGTGCGCTGTTAGCCGGTAACATCATGCAGGCCGAAGAATTACTCAGGGCCTGGCAGGCCATATTTCCTGATCGCTATTATCTTGAGCTTCAACGCACGGGGCGTGAAGGAGAAGAAGAGTATATTCATGCTGCGGTTAATCTGGCATTGGCTGCTCAGGTGCCCGTGGTGGCGACTAATGATGTGCGTTTTCTTAAGCAGAATGATTTTGCAGGTCATGAGGTTCGGGTCTGTATTCATGATGGTCGTGCCATGGATGACCCTCGCCGACCAAAGCATTACAGTGACCAGCAATATCTGCGTTCTGAAGAAGAAATGCTTGAACTGTTTTCGGATATTCCTGAAGCACTGGAGAATTCGGTTGAGATTGCTCATCGCTGCAATCTTAAAATTCGACTCGGTGAAAGTTTTCTACCTAATTTCCCTATTCCCGAAGGTGAGACCACAGACAGTTATTTTGCCCGTATTGCCTATGAAGGTCTGGAAAAGCGTTTAAAAATTCTTATCGATGCTGATGATCCACAGGCTGAAGAAAAGAAAAAACCCTATTATGAACGACTGCAGATTGAGATCGATGTTATCACTGGCATGGGTTTCCCCGGTTACTTCCTGATTGTTGCCGATTTTATTCAATGGTCAAAAGATAATCATATTCCAGTGGGGCCGGGTCGTGGGTCCGGTGCCGGTTCACTGGTGGC